>CAYMWT010000124.1:0-6879 GCA_964394055.1 uncultured Oscillospiraceae bacterium | reverse complement strand
CACCTGCTTCATATAGCTGCGCACACCCCGGTAGTTATTTAAATAGTTGTCGATATAGGCTCTGGCCTCATAGCGGCTGACACCGATATCCTCCGCCAGGGAGAATTCGGAAATACCGTAGACGATACCAAAGTTTACTGCCTTGGCATGGCGGCGCTGGAGGGGCGTTACCTCCTCCTTGGGAACACCGAAGACCTGGGCCGCTGTGGCGGTGTGGATATCCGCCCGGCCGCAAAAAGCCTCCTGCATTGTCTTGTCATCCGCAATATGGGCCAGGACCCGCAGCTCAATCTGGCTGTAGTCCGCATCCACCAGGACACACCCTTCCTTTGGCACGAACATCTTTCGGATCTCCGCACCCAAGTCCGTCCGGACAGGAATATTTTGCAGGTTCGGCTCTGTGGAGGACAGACGGCCGGTGGCTGTCACCAAGTTCTGGAAGGTGGTATGAATCCTGCCATCCTCCCGGATCTCCTTAATCAGGCCGTCGGCATAAGTGGATTTCAGCTTGCTGAGCATCCGGTAGTCCATGACAGCGGGGATAATGGGGTGCTTATCCTTCAGCTTTTCCAGCACCTCCGCACTGGTGGAATAGCCCTTCCGGGTCTTCTTCATAGGAGGCAGGCCCAGCTTTTCAAACAGCACGGTACCCAGCTGTATGGGAGAATTGATATTGAATGTCTCTCCGGCATAGCCGTAAATCAAGGTTTCACAGTCCGTCAAACGCTGAGACAGCATGTTTCCAAACTGCTCCAGTTGTCCCCGGTGGATGGAGATGCCTCGGTTTTCCATGCGGTAGAGAACATCGCACAAGGGCAGCTCGATCTGCTCATAGAGGGACGTCATTCCCTTCCCCTTCAGCTCCTCCTCCAGCACCGGCTTCAGGTGCCAAAGTGCCTCTGCGCATTCCCCGGCACTCCACTCCTCTCTCTCCAGCCCTAAGAAGGTGGTGGAGAGCTTACTGACCGGGTAGTCGGACTGGGAGGGGTTTAAGTCATAGGCCGCAAGGGCGGTATCGAAAATGCAGCTTTCAAAGGAAAGCCCCATTTCATCCAGACGGTGCAAAGTAGATTTGCTGTCGTGGAGAATCAGATTCTTTCCCGTGAGGGAAAGGCCGTTCATCTGGACCTCCATAGGGGTCAGCTCACACATGCCCTCCCCCCAGGCAAGACCCAGGCTGCCATCGTCTCCAACATAGACCGCACAGGTAACAACGCTGTCTGGCATGGCTTCCTTCTTTTCCAAGGCTTCCACCTTGGCAGCTGGTTTGGGAACCTCCGCTGCAGCGCCCCGCAGGCCGTATTTGTCAATGAGGCGGACAAACTCCAGCTTTTGGAACAGAGTATATAGCTCTGCCCGGTTATAGGGCTGGATGATGGCATCCCGTGGGGTGAATTCAATGGGTGCTTCCGGCCGGATGGTGGCAAGGTCATAGGATAGGTATGCCATATCACGGCTATTTTCCAGCTTTTCCCGAAGCTTTGGGCGGATAGAGGGGTCGTTCAGGTTTTCATACACCCCGTCCAGGCTGCCGAATTTCGCAAGCAGCTCTTCGGCAGTCTTGGGACCTACCCCTGCAACGCCAGGGATATTGTCGGAGGAGTCCCCCATCAGAGCTTTCAGGTCAATGAGCTTCTTCGGCTCAAAGCCGTATTCCTCCCGGAACTTTTCTTCCGTATAGAGGACTGCGGTGGTCTGACCCGGCTTGGAGATCACCAGCTTGACATGGACATTCTGGTCGATCAGCTGGAGGCTGTCCCGGTCGCCGGTGACCACCACACACTCCCAATCGTTATTAGAGCAGATCTTGCCCACGGTACCAATCACATCATCCGCTTCCCAGCCCTGGCACTCGTAAATGGGTATATTCATGGCCCGGAGGACGTCCTTCATAATGGGCATCTGCTGGGCAAGCTCCTCCGGCATGCCGTGGCGGTTGGCTTTATAGCCGTCGTATTTCAGGTGGCGGAAGGTGGGGCCATGGAGGTCAAAGGCAACACACACTGCCTCCGGCTGCTCCTCCTTCTCCATCCGCTCCAGGATGTTGAGAAAACCGTAAATGGCATGGGTATAAAGCCCCTCCCGTGTGGTGAGGGGCTTTACGCCAAAATAGGCTCGATTGATAACACTGTTTCCATCCAGAATCAGAAGCTTCATACTCTTCTCCACTTGGCACCCTGGGGGGTATCGATGATCTCAATGCCTCTTGTCTTGAGTTCATCCCGGATCCGGTCAGCCTCGGCAAAGTTCTTTGCCTTCTTGGCTTCGGTACGGGCGGCCACCAGGGCATCGATCTCCGGATCAGCACTGGCAGCTTCCTCCTCTGCCTGTTTTTTGCGGAAGGTTTCGGCAGCAGGCAGCAGGTTCAGGGACAGCACCTGGTCAAAGTCCGCAATGGCAGCCAGCTTGGTAGCGTCATTGCACTTGGCTTTCAGTACATCGTATAGGGCGGTGACGGCCACAGAGGTGTTCAGGTCGCCGTTGAGGGCATTGACGAATTTCTCCTTCAGCTTACTGAAGGCTTCCTTCTCCACTTCACCGTCCTGCTTCAGTGCGGCGATCTTGGCGATCAGCTTATCATAGGCGGCAACGGCGTTATCCAGGTTCTCCCAGGAGAACACCAGGTTCCGGCGGTAATGGCTCTGGAGGCAGAACAGACGGTAGGCGAGGGGATCATAGCCCTTCTCCTCCAGCAGGGAGACGGTGAGGAACTCGCCCTTGGACTTGCTCATTTTTCCGGTCTCGTTGTTCAGATGGTGGACATGGAACCAGTAGTTGCACCACTTATGGCCCAGGTAGCTTTCCGACTGGGCAATCTCATTGGTGTGGTGAGGGAAGGCGTTGTCGATGCCGCCACAGTGCAGGTCCAGGTCATCACCCAGGTGCTTCATGGAAATGCAGGAGCACTCGATATGCCAGCCGGGATAGCCCACGCCCCAGGGAGAATCCCACTTCAGGGCCTGATCCTCGAACTTACTCTTGGTAAACCACAGAACGAAGTCATTCTTGTTCCTCTTGTTCTCGTCTTCTTCCACACCTTCCCGAACGCCTACAGCCAGGTCTTCCTCGTCATGGTCGTTGAAAACATAATACTTATCCAGGGTAGAGGTGTCGAAGTAAACATTGCCTCCGGCAATGTAGGCGCTGCCCTTTTCCAGCAGAACGGTGATCATGTGGATATACGCGTCAATGCAGTTTGTGGCAGGCTCAATCACATCCGGACGCTTGATATTCAGGGTATCGCAGTCGGCAAAGAAGGCGTCGGTATAGAACTTCGCGATTTCCATAACGGTCTTATGCTCCCGCTTGGCGCCTTTGATCATCTTATCCTCGCCGGTATCGGCGTCAGAGGACAGATGGCCAACGTCGGTGATGTTCATGACCCGCTTGACGTTATAGCCGTTATACCGCAGCGCCTTTTCCAGCACGTCCTCCATAATATAGGTACGCAGGTTGCCGATGTGGGCAAAGTGATAGACCGTAGGGCCGCAGGTGTACATCTTTACGATGTCGGGGCTGTTGGGGACAAACAGTTCCTTCTTATGAGACAGAGAATTATACAGATACATTTTCGTTTCCTCCTATATCCATGATATTAGTATATACAATATAAAAATAAAAACGCCTCTTATACCATTTTCGGTACAAGAGGCGGCAGGAAAGGCCGCGGTTCCACTCTCATTTTTCGCTTTTATTTCCTTGTTCGCTCCCGGACGCACTTTCCCGGTCTGTCCCCTGCCCGGGCTTTCAGCCGATGACCCAGGCTCTCTGGCGGTTCCCATTGCGGTACTCTTTCCGTTCACAGCGATTGCATTGGAGTTATTCTATCATCCGCTCCCTGATTTTGTCAAGGGAAACCGTTGGAAAATTTCCCCACAATCCTTTAATTTTCATTAAGAATTTGTAACTCTATTGTTACAGTATTGACAACAGCCCTTCCTGCCGTTATAATATGTATGAGAAAAAAGACGAAAGCGAGGTAACGCCATGTATTTCTCCAATTTTCGCAAGCTCAGTAAGCTACTGAGCCTGGTTCTGATCATTACATTGCTCTGCACCTTGTTCGCAGGCTGCAAAAAGGAAGACAGCACTCCCGATACCAATCCCACCATTCCCGGATTGAACCTGCTTCCCGAAACCACGGAAGCAGCTTCCAGCACGCCCACGGTTCCCACCACGGAAGCCACCGAAGGGCCCAAGGAAAACATGGGTACCGTCACCCAGCAAATGAACATCCGCAGTACCCCCAGTATGCAGGCTGTGGTTTTGGGCACCCTGTTTGCCGGCGAGCGGGTGGAGATTGAGCGTCAGGACACCGTGGTCGGCACCGTCTGGGGCTACATCAAGGAGCCTGAAGAGGGCTGGATCGTTATGGACTTTGTGGAGATGGACATTCCCTCCAACAACGTTGACTCCAACCAGACTCCCGCTTCCGGCAATGAAGCCAGCAGTTCCGGCAACAGCACCACCAGCAATGGGTCCACCACCTCCGGCACCAAGGGCGTTATCTCCGGCAACGGCGTAAACATCCGCAGTGAGGGCAGCACCTCCGGCAAAATCCAGGGCTCTTACAACAAGGGCGACGTGATCACCATTCTGGAGCAGAAGAACGGCTGGGGCCGCACCGACAAGGGCTGGGTCAAGATGGACTATGTGACCCTGAACGGCTCTACCGGCAATAGCACCACCAACAATAACAATACCGGCAATAACAACAATACCACCGGCTCCGGTATCACCGGCAACGGAAGCACCTCTGTGGTTGCCAAGGGTATTGTGAAGGTCAAGGATCTGAACCTGCGTCCCTCCGCCAGCACCAGCGGTGACCGCCTTGGCAGCCTGAAATACGGCGACCGGGTGGAAATCCTGGAAAAGGACGGCAGCTGGGGCCGTACCAGCAAGGGCTGGATTCACATGGATTACATCTACCAGGACGGCACCAGAGGCGCGAAGCAGGACACCGGCACTGTTACCGCCGATGGTCTGAACATCCGCAGCGGCCCGGGCACCGGATACGGCGCTGTTGGCTCCTACAACTCCGGTGACCACATTGAGGTTCTGGAGCAGTTCACCTACGGCAACACCACCTGGGGCTGCACCAACAAGGGTTGGATCAGCCTGAGCTATGTGGATCTGGACAACGGGGATGGCAGCACCGGCGGAACCACCAGCGGCGGCACTGCTACCAACCGCAGAGGCACCGTGATCAGCGGTCTGTACGTCCGCAGCGGCGCAGGCACCAACTATGAAGTTGTCTCCACCTATGAGGAAGGCGACGAGGTCACCATTCTGGAAACCAAGGACGGCTGGGGCCGTACCGATGAAGGCTGGGTAAGCCTGAAGTACATCGACTTTGACTCCGGCAGCAGCTCCTCCGGCAGCAATACCAACTCTGTGGGAACCGGTACTGTCATTGCCGACGGCGGACTTCGGGTTCGTGCGGGAGCCGGCAGCAACTATGAGGTTGTCAGTGGTCTTGAATATGGCGATCGTGTCACCATTCTGGAAACCAAGAACGGCTGGGGCCGGATTAACGCCGGCTGGGTCTCCATGGATTTCATCGACATGGACGACTAACCAAAACATCAAGGGGACAGGCGCTTGCCTGTCCCCTTCCCATTTTTATAGAAATCATGTCAGCCATCCTTTTCCCACATGGCAACTCTCATACCCAATACACGGAATTCTCCATACACGAAAGCATCTCCGGTGGATAAATGATACACCTGGGAAAAGCCCAGACTTCCATATTCCGCAAGTTCATCCTGAATGTGATGTCCCGAGATGTATAGCAGCGGGTGTTTCCCGGGATCCGTGCTCCCAATTAGGCGAAAACCCTCCATGGAGACAAAAAGAATCCAGCATAGAATGATTGCGAGAAATGCTTTACCATATTTTTTCTTCATAGCATCCTACCTCCAAAGAATCCAGACTTCGTCTGTCTGATTTCATGGTATCCATAACGGAAGAATATACAAGCGCGGCCACAGCAGATTCCTCTGCTGTGGCCGTTCACTGTCTTATGAATATTGGATTTCCCGGAATCGGATTGGCTTTTTTACTTATCAGCCTTGCCGGCCTTCTTGGCAGCCTTAGCCTTTGCCTTGGCCTCCTGAGCCTTCTTTGCTTCCGCCTTGGCAGCTTCCGCGGCAGTCTCATTGGAGGAAATGGCCCATTTCTCAATCTCAATGCGAACCTGGTCAGCGCCGGTTTCGATGACGATTCGGGTCTCCTTGACGTTCACAACGGTGCCCACAATGCCGCCGATGGTGACAATCTTGTCGCCGGTCTTTACGGCGGAACGCATCTGCTCTGCTTCCTTCTTCCGCTTGTTTTCAGGACGGATCAGCATGAAGTAGAAGATGGCAATCATCAGAACCATCATGATCAGAGGGCTGCCGAGACCGACAGCGCCGGTAGAGGTCAGAAAAATCATTGGGTAAAAACTCCTTCGTATGTAATTTCCTGTTTATTATACCATCTCTTGGTCAAATTGCAAGTATTAATTCCCTGGGATATCAAATTCTTTTGGCTAATTTCTCGGAATACTCCCGGCGGAAGCTTTCGAAGCTGCCCTCGTCCAGGGCATTGCGGATCTTCTCCATCAGCTTATTGTAGAAATACAGATTGTGCATGACGCACAGCCGCATGGCGAGCATTTCCTCCGCAATGAACAGATGGCGGATATAAGCCCTGGAATACCGGCGGCACACCGGGCAGTCACACTTCGGATCGATGGGGCTTTCGTCCAGCTGATACTTGGCGTTCTTCAGGTTAATGGCGCCCTCCCAGGTGAAAAGCCTTGCATGACGGGCATTGCGGGCGGGCATGACGCAGTCGAAGAAGTCCACACCTCTGGCAACCCCTTCAATAATATTG
>CAYMWT010000123.1:0-6938 GCA_964394055.1 uncultured Oscillospiraceae bacterium | reverse complement strand
AAAGGGGGATTTTCCATGACTGAATACGAAGCCTATCAAGAACATATCCGCTATATCCTTCCTTTACGTTTTTTACCAGCGGTAAATCATACCGCAAGTTTATGAATGAATTGGGGGTCATTCCCCCAGGTTCCGGCCATTGGATGCAATGACCTGTTTGTACCAAAAGAAGCTGTCCTTCCGGGTGCGCTCCAGGGTACCCTTTCCGGCGTTATCCTTGTCCACATAGATGAAGCCGTAGCGCTTGGCCATCTCTCCGGTACCGAAGCTGATCACGTCAATGCAACCCCAGACGGTATACCCCAGGACCTGGACGCCGTCGAGAACAACGGCTTGCTCCATGGCCCGGATGTGCTGCCGGAGATAGTCGATGCGATAGCTGTCGTGGACACTTCCGTCCGGTTCTCGTACATCATAGGCGCCAAATCCGTTTTCCACGATGAAGATCGGTTTTTCGTACCGTTCATACAGCACGTTCAGGCTATAGCGCAGGCCGGTAGGATCGATCTGCCATCCCCAATCGTTTTTCTTTAAATAGGGATTTGCGTTGCTCTCTCCGTCCCGCCCGCTGATGCCGGTGGAGTAGTAGCTGATGCTGATAAAGTCCACAGGATTCCGGGCCAGGATTTCCTCGTCCCCCGGAAGCATTTGTGGTGTGATCTCCTTCTCCTGCCACATTTTCTTCAGATAGCTGGGATAGTGCCCCCGCATATACACATCGGTGAAGAAAAATTTCTTATGCATGGAGGACACGGCGCACAGCTGATCCTCCGGGTCACAAGTGGCGGGATATGTAGGCCACCAGGCCACCATGCAACCCACCTGGGCTTTCGGATCAATGGCGCGAAGTGCTTCCACCGCCAATGCCCCAGCCAGGAATTCGTGATGCAGGGCCTGATAAAGGGTTTTCTCCCGATTCTCTCCTTCCTGCCAGAGGATGCCGGAGTTGGTCAGGGCAAAGATTGGATTGCTCAGATCCATCTGGTTGTTGATCTCATTGAATAGCAGCCATTTGCTGACCTTTCCCTTGTACCGCCGGAAGCAGACCTTTGCGAAGCGGAGGAAGAAATCCACCAGTTTACGGTTCCGAAAGCCGCCGTATTCCTTGGCCAGGATGTAGGGAATTTCGAAGTGGCTGAGGGTCACCAGCGGTTGAATTCCAGCAGCAAGAAGGGTGTCGAACAGCTGGTCATAGAAGGCCAGGCCAGCCTCGTTGGGGACTTCCTCGTCCCCCCTTGGAAATATCCGGCTCCAGGAAATGGAGGTGCGGAACACCTGAAATCCCAGCTCCTGAAACAGGGCAATGTCTTGGGGATAGTGATGATAGAAATCAATCCCGTCGTGATTGGGGTAGTATTCTCCGGGTAGGACACCATCTGTGATTTTTCTGGGGGTGTGGGCGTCGCCGCCGGTCAGAACGTCACAGACACTGATGCCGCGTCCGTCCAAATTCCAGCCACCCTCTAATTGATGGGCCGCAACTGCGCCGCCCCACAGGAAGTCTCTGGGCAATTCATAATCCACTGCATTCACCTCATGTTGGAAGTGCCTTTTCCCTTGGAATTTGTTCCTGCCTATCATAGCTCGTTCCGTAATTTTTTACAAGATGCCTGGTGGTTTTTGGAATAGCTCTCACCATTTTGCTATTTTTAACGGCAAAAAAACAAGGCCTGCGTCGTTTTTGACGCAGGCTTTGTGTATAATACAAAAAATCTTGGTATCATTTTTGACGAAGCTCACAAGCCATCTTTCGCCCCAGCGTTTCCAAAAGGTAAAGCGTGGGAATTTGCGGTGTCAAATCCACGTCATTTGTTTCGGAATGGAAACGAAGGGTTGGCATATAGGTTGCAAAGCAAATATCCGACAGCCGTGCAACGGTGCAGTTGTCGCTGTTGCAGATGCTGATTACCGTAACGTTTTTCTTTTTGTACTCATTGACTTGCTCGATCACCTGCTTGGTTTCGCCGGATACGGATAGGACCATCAGCACAGCATTTTCAAAGTAGTTTTCCGGCCGTGGATAAAAGGGATCGTTCATGTAGACGGAGTATATCCCCACGTTGGAGAAGAACCTGGCCCCATACTGACACAGCGCGCCGCTGGAGCCAATTCCATAAAAAATAACCCGCTGCGCTCCTCGAAGAGCGTGAGAAGCCGCTTCAAGCTTTTGCTCCAATTGGGGATCCTGTGCGGTATGCTGCAGGAAATCAATGCTTTGCTTGGCATAGTCCTGGTATTGTTGCGGTTCTTCCTGCTTGGGAGCGTTTTTCAACTGATAGCGGAATTCAGAGAACCCTTCGCATCCCATTTTGCTGCAAAAGCGCAGTACGGTGGAAGTGGAAACGTGGACCGCATCGGCAAGCTCCCGAATTTTCATTCGGCTGACAGCCTCCGCATGGGAAATCACATAGCTATAAACACTCATTTCCAATTCATTCAGGGATTCTATCTGATAGTATTCAAACATTGTGGGACCTCCGTGTTCTCCTGGCATAAAGAATTTCTGGTTGACAGATGCACCAATATATGCCATTCCATCCACCCGATTTGTTTTACCTGGGTGAAGTGCCAGATTGTTTGTATTTTACCATATGAATATGTTCTCGTCAACAAACCGCGCGCCAGAAAGTTGAGATATACTGGTCAGACAGCGTTTCCAATCTATCCGCCAAGCTTCAACGGGAGAGCATTCGCTACCGGGAGGTAGTGGAGCTGGCTGATGTACTGGGCTATGAGATTGTCTGGCAGAAGCGGAGGGATGCCCAGCGGAAGAAGCAAACATATCTGGTTGCCGTCTTCCGTTCCGGGAGCAAAGACCTGCGGGAAAGCGTGCCGGATTTGCTGCTGCACAACAAAAAGGTGCTGACAGAACAGTTCATTTCAAAGGGGTGAAAATCGCATAAATTTTCCTTTCCTGCAAACAATAGCACTGGAAACGCAAGACAAGGAGAGGAAAGAAAATGAAAGCAACAGGAATCGTTCGCCGGGTGGATGATCTTGGCAGAATTGTGATCCCTAAGGAAATCCGCCGCACCCTGAGAATTCGGGAGGGCGACCCGCTGGAAATCTATACAGAAAAAGATGGCGGAGTCATCTTCCGCAAATACTCCCCCATGGGGGGCTTACAGGAATTCGCTTCCCAGATGTGTGAATCCATCGGCTCCGCTACCGGCCATATCGCTGCCATCGCTGACCGGGACAGCATCATCGCCCTCCACGGCATCCCCAAACGGGAGCTGATGGACAAGCCCAACTCCCCGGAGCTGGAAAAGCTCATGGAGCAGCGGAAGAACTACCTCTACAAAGACGGGGATACTCCTATCTTCGCCGCCGATGGGGAGGAAAAGTACCAGCTGGGCGCCGCCACCCCGATTCTGTCTCAGGGGGATCTCATGGGCTGCGTCATGCTTCTTCTGAATGAGGGGGAACGGCCTCTTCAGGAGGCGGATCAAAGCTTGACAAAAACCGCTGCCGGATTTCTGGGCCGACAGATGGAAAGCTGATGGAGCGCCCAAAAAGCGCTCCATTTTCTTTTCTTGCAACTCGCCCCCTTCTGTGGTATGCTTTATCAAAAAGGAGTGATGATACTTATGAAAATAGCGGTCATTACCGGAGCGTCCTCGGGAATGGGCAGAGAATTTGTGTACGCCCTGGACAGGGAGCAGGCCTTTGACGAGATCTGGGTCATTGCCCGCCGGGAGCAGCGGCTTGTGGAATTGCGGGAACGGTGCCGGGCAAAAATCCGGCCCCTGGTTCTGGACTTGCAGAAGCCGGACAGCCTGACAAAATACAACGACCTGCTCCATCAGGAGCAGCCGGAGATTTCCGTGCTGGTCAATGCCGCGGGCTTCGGCTTCTTCGGCGTCTTCACGGAGATGGATATGGCGCGTCAGCTGGAATCCATTGACGTAAACGCCCGGGCCCTCACCGGCATGTGCTACCTGAGCATTCCCTATATGAAGCCCGGCAGCGAAATCTACAACATGGGCTCCATGTCCTCCTGGCAGCCGGTGCCCTACATCAACGTCTATGGTGCCTCCAAGGCCTATGTGCTCAGCTTCTCCCGGGCTTTGGGCGTGGAGCTGAAAGACAAGGGCATCCATGTCATGGCAGTGTGTCCCGGCTGGATTTCCACGGAATTTATCGACCTTGCCAGGCAGGACAATTCCGTGAACTATTTTAACCGGTACTATACCCCGGAGCAGGTCATCGAAAAGGCCATCCGGGATATGAAGAAGAGAAAGACCGTCTCCGTTCTGGGTTTGCCGGAGAAGCTTCAGACCGTGCTGGTAAAGTTTCTCCCTGTGAACCTTGTGATGAAGGTCTGGTGCAAGCAGCAGGGAAAACAGAATTGATACATAAAAAATCCGGTTATCCCAAGATCGTCAGGATAACCGGAAAATCATTCAGATAGATTAGCGATGGGTTCCCAGGAAGAACAGGGCCACAGTGCCCGGCCCGGAATGGGAGCCAATCACAGAGCCGACGTAGCTGATCACCACGTTCTGAACACCGCAGCGCTCCTTCACGAGCTTTGCCAGATACTCCGCGTCCTCAATGCAGTCCCCGTGGGAGATGAACATGGTAGAATTGTCATAGCCCTCACCCAGCTCCGCCGCCTTCTTTGCCAGAGCTTCCAGGGAGGCCTTTCTCCCCCGGGCCTTGGCCATGTTGATCAGGTGGCCCTCATCGTCCATGTGGAGCACCGGCTTGATTTGCAGCATGGTGCCCACCACAGCCGTGGCTGCGCTGATCCGTCCGCCCCGTTTCAGGTACATCAGGTCGTCCACCGTGAACCAGTGGCACAGGTGAAGCTTGTTTTCCTCCAGCCAGGTATGGACTTCCTCTATGGATTGCCCCTGATCCCGCTTCTGGCAGGCATACCAGGTCAGCAGCCCCTGGCCCATGGAGGCGGACAGGGAGTCCACCACATAGATGGTTCTTTCGGGATATTTTTCCTTCAGCTCCTCCGCCGCGATCACCGCGGACTGGTAGGTGGTGGACAGGCCGGAGGAAAAGGCGATGACCAGCGCGTCCTCTCCCTTCTGAAGACAAGGCTCCATGACCCTTGCCCACTTGTCCGGATTGACAGCAGCTGTATGGGCCGCCTCTCCTGCCCGCAGGCCGTCGTATATGGTTTTCAAACTGTCGTCGTTTTTATCGTCAAATACCTCTCCCCGGAATTCCACGCTCAGGGGAACCACTGTCAGATTCAGCTTGGCGTACAGCTCCGTGGGGAAGTCACAGCAGGAATCGGTAATGATTTGATAGGACATGAAGTTCACTCTCCGAAAAAGAAATAGACAGACGCGACCTTCTGGAGTATAATGAGTTGGTATGAGCCGCAGATGCCGCGCATAATCATACTATACAGGATTCCCGGCGAAAAGTCACGCCATTTTCAGGGGAAACCTGCCGTTTTTTTATCCCACTCATGGTAGAACCGGAGATTCTACCCCCAGTAGAGCTTCTTTCTCCCTGTTTGGGTCTGGATTTTGGAGGTCATTATGACAAATCTGCTTCTTCGTCTGTTTATAAAGGACTACGCCGACTGTCAAAACAGCCGGGTTCGCTCCGCCATGGGGGTACTGTCCGGGGTTGTGGGGATTTTCTGCAATGTCCTGCTGTTTTTGGGAAAGCTCATTGTGGGCACCCTGGCAGGCTCCCTGTCCATCACCGCCGATGCTGTCAACAACCTGTCCGACGCCTCCGGCTCCATCGTCACCCTTGTTGGCTTCCGCATCGCCGATAAGCCCGCGGATCGCAACCATCCCTATGGTCACGCCCGGGCGGAATACCTAAGCGGCCTTGGGGTTGCGGTGCTGATCCTGGTCATCGGCATTGAGCTGGCCAAGTCCTCGGTGGAGAAAATTCTCCATCCCACCCCCATTGAGTTCTCCCCTCTGGTTGCGGTGGTTCTGATCGCCTCCATCCTGGTAAAGCTCTGGATGTGCCTGTTCAACCGGAACCTGGCAGGGCGCATCGATTCTGCCGCCCTGCGCGCCACCGCCGCGGACAGCCGCAACGACTGCATTACCACCGCCGCCGTTTTGCTGGCCGCCCTGACCGAGCACTTCTTCCACCTTCCTGTGGACGGCTGGATCGGTCTGGGCGTGGCCCTGTTCATCCTGTACAGCGGCTGGGGCATGGCCAGTGACACCGTATCCACCCTGCTGGGGGAAGGCGCCAATCCGGAGCTGCGGCAGAAGATTCTGGACTATGTAAAGGCACAGCCTCTGGTGCTGGGCTATCATGATCTGATGGTTCACGACTACGGTCCCGGCAGCCGGTTTGCCAGCCTCCATGTGGAAATGGATCACCGGCTGGATCCCCTGCTGTGCCACAAGGTCATTGACGACATTGAACGGGAGTGTCTGCGCAGCCACAACATCCACCTGGTGATCCACTACGATCCGGTGATCGTAGACGATCCCGTCCGGGACGCTCTGAAGGAGCAGGTGGGAGCGCTTCTGCAAGCCCAGGACAGCCGTCTGTTCTTCCATGATTTCCGGATGGCCCAGGGCAAAAAGCACATGAATCTGATTTTTGACGTCCCCCTGCCCGAGGATCTCCGGGGGAAGGAGGGCCTGATCCGCATGGCGGTGGAGGACACCCTGAACCATCAGGGGGAAGAGAAGTACCATGTGCAGATCACCTTTGACACCGACGATACGGATGAATAAGAAAACAGCAAGCACGAATCTGCCTGTTTTTCCTCGTCTCCCCGTGATCTGTTTCGGTTTCAGCCCACATCCCTAACGGGATACGTTCTGAACCCGAAGGAATCTCCCACGGGCTAAAAACAGTCCACCGGACTGTTTTTACGGAAGCTTACGCTTCCGCCGCCCTTTCGATTCCCGACAGTGTACAAAAAATGAGATACCCCGGATGGGGTATCTCATTTTTTGGAGCAGGGTACGGGAATCGAACCCGCCTTC
>CAYMWT010000122.1:0-6941 GCA_964394055.1 uncultured Oscillospiraceae bacterium | reverse complement strand
TGGCGAACTCTGCGAGGCCTTTTTCTACATGCTGAGGACGCCCAAATTTGGGCGTCCTTCACAAATTTCTACGATCATTTTCTGGCATATCAACTGGAAAATACTCAGGTGCGGATCTATGCCACCGCGGCGATTGTGATGTGGGGTGCTTTCCTTTGTCATGCCCAATGCCCTTCCGTCGGAAAGCCCCGAAGGGGATGCCCGACAACATGGTTAGCGGGGAACCAGGTTGGTTCCCCGCTAAATGCTTGCCCAATCGGGCAGATGCTCATAGGTATGAAGCTTTCCCTGAAAGGGGAAGGACAGGCCGCAGGAATAGAGATACGGGGCAGGGGCATCGTCCCTTGCGCCATATTTATGATCCCCCACCAGAGGAAAGCCCCGGGAGGCAAACTGCACCCGGATCTGATGGGAGCGGCCGGTATGGAGCCGGATCCGGACAAGGCTTTCAGTCCCTTCTGTAAGCCGGGTGAATTCCAGACGGGCGCTTTTCACACCCCGGCGCATCCGCTTTACCACAAAGACCTTGTTCTTTGCGCTGTCCTTCCAGAGAAGGTCTTCCCAGTCACCCTTCCCGGGAGGCGTTCCGTGAACCAGGGCGACGTATTCCTTCACCATGGCCCCCTCCTGAATGGCCTTGCTCAGCTGAGCCGCGGCCTGCTTTGTCCGGGCGAAGACCATGAGGCCGCCTACGTTCTGATCCAGCCGGTGGACTGGGAGCCACTGCCCACCCAGGACCTCTCCCAGGGCAGCGGGAACCTGCTGCTGGGAGTCATATCCCACAGGCTTGACGCATACCGCAATGTTTTGGTCAGCAAACAGAATTTCCATAGATTTGTCACCTTACAACAGGGGAGCGAAGAGTCGCAGGATACACTGCCACAGCCGCAGCATGGTGCTTCGTCCGGCACGGTATTGCTCTGTAACCTCCTTGCACTGGGGGAACAGATTTTCAAAGTCCGCCGCTACCTGCCCTACCGCGTCGCAGTCCGTGAACAGGACGTTGTTTTCAAAGTGGTGATACAGGCTTCGGTAGTCCAGATTGGAGGTGCCCACGGAGGCCAGGCTGCCGTCGCAGATGCACACCTTTGCGTGGCAGAAGCCGGGAGTATACTCAAAAATCCGTACACCCTGCCGGGCAAGTCCTCCGTAGTAGGAGCGGGTGATGGTGAATACGGTTTTCTTATCCGGAATGCCTGGGGTGATGATCCGGACGTCAACGCCGCGCTTGGCGGCCAGCCGCAGGGCCCGATCCATTTCATCGGTGATGATCAGGTAAGGGGTCATGAAATAAAGGGTACGGTTGGCCTGGTTGATCATGTTCAGGTATACGTTCTCCGCCGTCCGTTCCTCGGACAGGGGATTGTCCGTATAGGGCTGGACATAGCCTGGGGCAGCCACCGTATGGGTAATGTTCAGAAAGGCGGAAAAGTCCTCCTTGCGCTTACTCTGGACGCTCCAGATCTCGCCGAAGGCCGCTGTCAGGCTGCGCACAGCCTCACCCTCCAGCCGCAGACCGGTGTCCTTCCATTTTCCAAGACGGGTGGTTCGGCCAAAATAATCGTCGGACAGGTTAAAGCCGCCGGTATAGCCTACCTTGCCGTCAATGACTGTGATCTTTCGGTGATCCCGGTGGTTCATGAACAGGTTCAGGAAGGGCAGGGCGGGATTGAAGGCATAGCAGAGAATGCCCTCCCGGTTCATCCGCTGGGCAAAGCGCATGTTTACATAGCCCATGCTGCCGATATCGTCATACAGCAGCCGTACATCCACCCCGGAACGGGCCTTACGGATGAGAATGTCCTCGATTTCCCAGAAGGAGGAGCCATCTTCAATGATGAAATACTCCATGAAGATGAAGTGTTCCGCCTTTTCTAGATCCTGCTTCATGGCCTCAAAGGCGTCCACCGCTTCCGGGTAATAGGTCACATGGGTATTTTCGTATACCGGCCAGTTCTGACAGGCTTCCAGATAGGTAAACTGCCGGGCGGCGGACAGATCCTTTTCCTCCACATGGGAGAGAACCTGGGGATTTTTCGGAAGGCATTTCTGCATTTCCTTCCGGGCGGCCTCCATCTTCTTCCCGATGCCGGGATCACTGAGAATTTCAAAGAGCAGATACATACTCAGACCCATGACGGGGAAGATCAGGAGAATCATGATCCAGGAGACCTTCATGGCGGTATTGGTGTGCTTGCTGTACAGTCTCAGGACAATGGCGAAGCTCAATATGGAGGTACATAGGGAAAGCCATGTGGAATAGGCATTCAGCTTTACCACCAGAAGAAGAAGCCACGCAATCTGAAAAAGTACAGACAGTGCCACAAAGATGACGCGTATGATGCTGTTTCCGGCATGTTTGTGTTCCTGCTTGCTCATGATACCACAGCCTCCTCTATCAGGATGTTATTTGTTTATTATACAGGATTGGGAGGACTTTGTCCATAGCATAATTTGAACTGAAAACCGGGTGAATGTCCAGCCCCGGCGTCAATGGAGCCATTGCGAAATGCCATTTTGAGGCGGTCACGGGAAGCGGGTTTCCTGAATTATGGGCAACTTCACGCACTATGCAGCATACCATTGCCTGAGGTGTTCGCTTTGCCCATTGGACCAACGAATGTACCTATGACCTCGAAGCTGTGCCGGGAAACCATCCGCCGCCTGGCGGAAGCCTATCCCCAGCTTCGCACCGAGACATTGACCACCACGGCCTTTGGACGTCCGGTGGAGGTTCTGACCATCGGCAGGGGAGAGCGGAAGGTTTTCTATTCCGCCGCCCACCATGCCAACGAATGGATCACAACCCCCGTCCTTCTGAAATTCATGGAGGAGCTGGCAGAGGCTGCCCAGACCGACGGACGGCTCTATGGGGTTCTGGCGGAGAATATTCTGAAGGCTGCTACCATCTACACCGTTCCCATGGTCGATCCGGACGGGGTGGATCTGGTGACCGGGGCCATTGCGGTGGGAACCCTGGAATATGAAGCGGCCCAGCGGCTTTCGGACAACTATCCCGATATTCCCTTTCCCCAGGGCTGGAAGGCAAATCTTCTGGGAGTAGACCTGAATCTCCAATACCCGGCCGGGTGGCGGGTGGCCAGGGAAATCAAATTCTCCCAGGGATATACAAAGCCCGGACCCAGAGACTATGTAGGCAGGGCGCCCCTGAATCAGCGGGAGACCATCGCTCTGGCGGAATATACGGAGGCGTTGGATCCGGATCTGGTGCTGGCCTATCACACCCAGGGCCAGGTGATCTACTGGCAGTTCCGGGACTATGTGGTGCCCGGGGCACAAAAGCTTGGAGAGGAATTCGCCCGGCTCAGCGGCTATACCCTGGCGGAGACACCCTACACCTCCAGCTTTGCGGGATATAAGGATTGGTTTATTCAGGAGTACCGCCGCCCCGGGTACACCATTGAGGTGGGCCTGGGGGAAAATCCTCTGCCCCTGAGCCAGTTCGACAAAATCTATCGGGACAATCTGGGAATCTTGGTAACCGCTGCTTTGGGGCTTGCGAATTGAGGAAAAAAGAGGTATAATACCCGGAAAGCTTCGGGGCAGGCGGCCCCCAAGAGAGAATCAAAGGAGGAAACATTCTATGGAAAAGCAGATTTCGGCCCAGGCTCTGGCCATTATCCGGAAAATGCAGCAAAACGAGCTGACAGAAAGCGTGATTTATGAGCGGATCGCGGCCTTTGCCGGGGGCGAGGAAAACAAGCAGACTCTGCTTCGGCTGTCCCAGGAGGAGCGGGCCCACTATGAAATCTGGAAGAAGTACACCGGCGAGACCATGAAGCCCCAGATGGGCAAGGTGCGCAAGTACACCTTGCTTGCCCGGATCCTGGGCTTTACCTTTGCGGTGAAGCTGATGGAAAAGGGTGAGGAAGGAGCTCAGGAGGAATATGCCCTGCTGGCGTCTGAGGTGGAGGAAAGCATCCACATCCGGCAGCAGGAGGAAGAGCATGAAAAGGCCCTGCTGGATATGCTGGACGAGGAACGGCTCCAGTATGTGGGCAGCATGGTTCTGGGTCTGAACGACGCTCTGGTGGAGCTGACCGGCTCCCTGGCAGGCTTTGTCTTCGCGTTGCAGAATAACCGGCTCATAGCCCTGTCCGGTCTGATCGTGGGCATTTCCGCCACCTTCTCCATGGCGTCCAGTGAATTCCTGGCTGCCAGAAGCGAGGGACGCAGCGACGCTCTGAAGTCCTGCACCTACACCGGCATTGCCTATCTGATCACGGTGGTGCTGCTGATTGCCCCCTATCTGATCTTCGGCGTCCATCAGTACATTCCGGCTCTGATTTGCATGCTGCTGGTGGTGGTTCTGATTATTGCGGGCTTTACTTACTACACCTCCGTTGCCCAGGATCAGCCCTTCAAGCGGCGTTTCTGGGAGATGGCCTGCATCAGCATCGGCGTTGCGGTGATGAGCTTTGTGGTAGGCGTTCTGGCAAAGAACCTGCTGGGTGTGGAGGTATAACCACAACTTCCACGCTTTCCCTTAAAAAGCCCCAGCATGGTTTTCCCATGCTGGGGCTTTCGACAGTTTACATGATAGAGCTGCGTGAAAAAATCCGCTGGATCCGGCCTCCGGATCAAAGATCCAGATCCCATTTTTCTTCCAATACAGGCATTCCCCAGGTTTCGTTTTCACTGGTTTGGGTGATGGCAAAGCCGGCTTTTTTATATAAGGTTCTGGCGGTTTCCTGGGCGCTGACTGTCCACAGGAAAACATGGGAATACTTCTTTTCACGGCAGAAGGTCAACGCAGTGTTCAGCAGATCCGTTCCAACTCCCAACCCTCGCAGTTCCGGCTCCAGGAAGAAATACCGCAATTGTGCCGTTTGGTCATCGGCGTGGGTTATGGCTACGCACCCGGCGGGGTTTTCGTCGCATTCCAGGATGAAGATGCAGTCTCTGTTCGGGTCAAATTTTTCCACCAGGGTGATCACTCCCTGGGTAAGATACCGCTTCCAAATATCCGTGGTGAATTGCCGTTCCGTCTCATACAGAGACAGCTGCCTGTCTATCACATAGGAAATATCCTCCTGACGATAGGAGCGGATACTGATATTTTTGGTCGCCCTGGAGAAGTATTTTTTTACAGTCCGGATTCCCCCAATCAGTTTTTCCCAATCTGCCGGATCCAGTTTTGAGATCAGCGCATCAATTTGCGCGCTGGCGTTTTTATCCAGTTCATGGAACGCAGCTTTTCCTTTATCCGTCATATGGATTTCCATATTCCGGTTATCGGCATCGCAGATCCGGCGGCTGATCAGCCCCTCCTTTTCAAATCTGCTGATGATTTTGCTCATATAGCTCCGTTCAATGCCCAAAACAGAGCATAGCTGGTTTGCTGTACAGGTATCTGTTTTGCTGATCTCAAAAATGATTCTCGCCTCTGTGAGAGAATAGCCGGAGTCGATGATGTGCTGATCCAGCAGGCCCAGGATCTTTGTATAAAATCGATTGAAGCCCCGAATCTCTGTAATGATGTCAACTTTCTTCATGGCAGTATATGCTCCTTTTTATAATAGTTTCTTGCATCAACTATTATACAAAATTAGTGGAATTTGTCAACTGTTTTTTCGTGAAAGAAAATGGGGGGTAAAATCCGCAAAAAAGGGGCTTGCAAACCCGGGAAAGACATGCTATAATACCCCGTGTGCCCGGTCAAGGGGCCCTACACATTGGGATGTCGCCAAGCGGTAAGGCACCAGACTTTGACTCTGGCATTCGTCGGTTCAAATCCGGCCATCCCAGCCATATGATCCGCTAGCTCAGGCGGTAGAGCAACTGCCTTTTAAGCAGTGGGTCCGGGGTTCGAGTCCCCGGCGGGTCACCAAAAAACCAGATGCCCATTAACGGGGTGTCCGTAAGACAGCAAATAGGCAAAAGGCGTGACCAGAATGAATTGGTCACGCCTTTTACTTCACAGAGCACACATATGGGAATACCCGTATAGAAGTGCGCCCTTGTTTGTATCTGCCCTATAAACTGGAATTTGAAGCGCAGGGCGCTTCACCCCAATGCGTTACCCACGCTGTAGCAAATCAGAATAAAGCCGCTCGGTAACGCAGCATGGTTCAGTCGAGACCGCAGAAAATTCTGTGTAATCGACAAAGTATGACAGTATAAATACTGGCGGCAAAGTCAAGAATGAAACTAAACATTCATGACAAAGGAGCCAGTATTATGCAGAGCGCACCACAGGAATTATTGAAGCAGTATGTTCAGAGCCAGCACTTCACCAGCACCGCCGACATCATGGCGGCCATGAAAGAAATGTTCCGGGATGTCATCCAGCAGGTCATGGAAGTGGAGATGGACGAGGAGCTTGGCCGGGAACGCTGCCAGCGGGCAGCGGAGGAGAATGCTTCGCCCAACTACCGCAACGGCTATTCTCAGAAAACCGTCAAGACCCAGCTTGGCGAAATCGACATCAAGGTTCCCAGAGACCGCAAGGGTAACTATGAACCGAAAATCATCAGCAAGTATGACCGCAATGCCGAGGGCATGGAGGACAAGATTCTGTCCCTGTACGCCTGCGGCATGAGCCAGCGGGACATTGCCGAGCAGATCAAGAGCCTCTATGATGTAGAAATCTCTCCGGAGCTAGTGAGTAAGATTTCTGAGAAAATCATGCCGGAGGTCAACGCTTGGCAGAATCGTCCTCTGGAAAGCATCTACCCCTTTATCTTCATGGATGCCATCCACTACAAGGTCAAGGAAGATCACCGCTATGTGACCAAGGCGGCCTATGTGGTTCTGGGCATCACCATGGACGGCAGAAAAGACATTCTGGGTGTCTGGATTGGGGAGCACGAGAGCAGCAAATTTTGGCTGAATGTGCTGAATGACCTCAAAAGCCGGGGTGTTCTGGATGTTTATCTGTTCTGCACCGACGGCCTGTGCGGCATGATGGAAGCCATCCA
>CAYMWT010000121.1:0-6979 GCA_964394055.1 uncultured Oscillospiraceae bacterium | reverse complement strand
GCACTGCAAAATGGAGTAGATGTGAAAACCCTGTCCGGTATGCTGGGCCACTACTCCGCAGGGTTTACTTTAGACACCTACGGGCACATCTCCACCCAGATGCAGCAGGATGCGGCGCAGAAGGTGGGCGGCTTCCTCCGGCAGAATACGCAGTAAGCACTACCGCCAGGCAGCAAGGTGATTTACTGTCTGGCGGTAAGTAATAATACAAAAAACAAATAAGCTCCGTTCCTATGAATCTGGCTGCGATAAAACCAGCTGTACAATTCCATTAGAATGCTTCGCTGTCTGCTGTCAATGTGGTACTGTCAAAACGCAGAGTATACTCCACCAGATGGGGTGTGCTCATAGCCGTTGTGGATGCGCTGACCGGGATATCCTGGTCCAGCACCACAGGAATCTGAAAAGTAGAGTTTCCCTCCTCCTGGATGGGTTCGTACCGGACATCGTCCACGATCATGTATTCATAGTGAGCGCTGCTCCACACAATGGTCGCCAGCATGGTTTCCCCATCGGATTCCAGGGCGGCGGGAGAGCTTACGCTGGCCCGGCCGGATCCGCCGGACAGCTCTGCGCCGCAGGTGTAGCTTCCTGCCTGGGGGATGGGATTGCTTACGCTGACCTTATGGTCATACCAGACCCCCTTGGTGCCGATGAGCGCAAGGTCAAATTCCTGTCCGATTGTGGGGACCGGAACGTCAAATCCAAATACTTCTTCACTGAGGCCGTCGCTATAGGTCACGGTGTCCACCGTGTGCTCCAGCCAGACCGCACCGGGCTGCTGGGCCTGTTCCGCTGTACCCAGGTAAAGATTTACGATACCCTGGGAGCGCAGGCTGATATGCAGCATCTGAATACCATCCTTGACGGTCAGGCTGCCCTTGCCGTTACACGCTTCATTTACCCGGAACATACTGCTGTCCGTATCAAAATTCACGGTGTATCCCCCATCCGGCAACACCCTCAAAACCGTTGCTGGCTCCGTCTGGGCAGGCTCGGTTGCAGCCGTGGTCTCCGCCTCCGGCAGGGTGGTGACTACCGGAACCGTCTCTGCGGTAGTGGCAGTGGGAGTTGCCGCACCGCAGCCTGTCAGCAGCAGGGCAGCCAGAAGCATAATCATCAGAACATTTCCTTTTTTCATAATTTAATTCATCCTTTCTTTGGAATTTCCTCTTCAATGTCTTCTTTGCTGAAAGGACACATTGAGCAGGGAGCCCCCAATGCCCGGAGGCATGGTGCCTCCGGGCAAAGTATAATTTTGGGGAGCCTCAGTTCATAGCGTCCTTAACATGGGCAACGTACAGTTCCTGCACAGCTTCGATTCCGCCAAGGCCTGCAATCTGCGTGTCCACACTGTCAAAGCATCCGGCAGCTTCAAACATACTCTTCCAGGAGTCCTCTTCTGCACCGGCCATATCATTGTTGGCATGGTCGCCGGCCACCACCATCAGGGGGCGCAGGATCACCTTGCTGTAGCCCGCAGTCTTCACAGCCTCGATGACGGCTTCGCAGGCGGTTTCCTCCGGCTCGCCTTCCACGGTGCCGATGAAGACGTTCTTGTAGCCCAGCTTCTCCATCTGGGTCTGCATCTGGCTGTAGGTCACCTTTGCCACATGGGCAGTGCCATGACCCATCAGAACCAGAGCGGTACCTGCCTGGGCGGCCTCATCCGCATCGGCAAAGCCGGCAGTCTCCATAGCCTGAGCCACAACTGCCTTGGCCACCGCTTCCTTGTCGGCATTGATGATCGTCGCATCGGAGCCCACCTCGCCCAGCAGGGGCTCAGCGACCCGGATGGTTTCGATTTTGTCCTCGTACTTCTCCAGCGCCTCTACCATCTCATCATACTCCGCGCCGTGCATCAGATGGGTGGGCTGAACGACCAGTTCCTTGACTCCGTTGGCCACAGCCCGCTCCAGGGCCTGATCCATGTTGTCAATAACCTCGCCATCCCGAGCCTGCACATGGTTGATGATGATCTGGGCAGTAAAGGCCCGCCGGACAGACCAATCAGGGTATGCCGCCTGAATTGCGTCCTCAACGCCCTTGATGTCCGCCACCCGGCTTCCGTTAAAGGAAGTGCCGAAGCTGACAACCAGAATTTCCTTTTCGCCGATGTCATCGGCATTCCGGGGATCGTCCGCGCTGGCATCGCCGGTATCCAGGCCGAAGTAATCCGGAGAGGCTTCCTCGCCTTCCACCAGTTCCTTCTGGGCATCGGTCAGTGCGTCCCAGCCTGCTTTGGCTGCTGCACACTGGGCATCCGTATCCTCGGTGCGCTGCTGGACGTAAATCGCATCGATCATCTCTGCCACAGCATCGGCGGCTGCCTGATCATCCACCACGGCTTCCGTTTCCGGAGCGGCGGTGGTCTCGGGGTCTGCCGGGGCGTCAGTAGTAGCAGGGGCAGCCGTCTGGGCGGGCGCAGCCGTGCCACAGGCAGCCAGCAGTGCCATTGTCAGCACAGCGGCAATCAGGGTACATACTTTTTTCGTGTTCATGGTTTTTCCTCCTTGTGTCCTTCGCACAATAGATTTATTGAACGGAATACGGTATGAAGGAGATATGACCAAGGGCACAAAAAGGCGTACAGACAACAGGCATACGAAAAAAGAGACCTTCCATCGGAGGAAAGTCTCATCGCATAACCTAAGGCTACCGCACAGGGCGGTAGTATTCGGTACGGCCAATTCCTCGTGACCTGGGCACATTTCGCCCCGTACCAATGGCTGGCAGGTTTCCTGACTTTCGGGTCATCACAGTGCTGCGCCTTCTCACTTTCGCAATGGCATAAAAGCAGCACCATTCTCCGGTTCACAGTGACGAGATCGTACAGGTTTTGCACCTGTTTCCCTTTTACCCTCTGCCCAAGGAATCCCCAGGCAGAGGCACCAACCATCTTTGGGAAACTCTGAATAAATCGTCTGCGGCTGAGTAGCGGATCTTTTGCCCCATCCGCGCAGTTCTAAAACCGGGAAATACATCCAGTATTTCTCCGGTTTCAGAACTTTCGGCTGAGCCAAAATCTCTCGCTATCAGCTCTTGCCGATTTAATCAGAGCTTCCTTAGTATTCTATTCGCACACATTATAACAACATCTCATGGGAAATGCAATACTGTTTTTCCCTATTTCCCAAAACCCGTTTGCAGCTTTCCCATTGACTCTGCCGCATCCAGAATTTCCTGCATCCGGCGGTTGCAGGGGCCGATTTCGCAGCCTGCATCGATCACACGGGAGCAGGTACGAACCTTCTCCATAGCCCGCTCAAAGGCAGTATCACTGATTTCATGGAAGGGTTTCTCCGCAATGACCTCTGACGCAAGCAGCCTGGCAAGCCGGTAGTCCAAATCGTTGGTATAAAGAATCCCTGCACAGAAAGGGACATTCTCCTTCTGCAAGCGTCGGTACACCGGGATCCCGTTGCCGCTGGAGGACAGCACCAGCACCTCCGGTTTCCCTTCCGGCCTGGGTAGTTCAATGCTACCGAAACAGGGATCAAAATACCCCTCCCCGATATCATACAGCTGCCGGATTTTTTCCTCCTGAAAGACCTCCTCCGGAGTACCAAAGCAGCCGATGGTCTCCCCCTTGACGCAGATAATCTTGTCGGAAATTTTCTGAGCCAGGTCAATTTCATGCAGGGACATGATCACGGTGATTCCCTTCTCCTTCGCCATGGAGCGGAGGATGGACAGCAGCTCCAGCTTGTGGCGGATATCCAGGAAGGAGGTTGGCTCGTCCAGAATGATGATCTCCGGCTCCTGACAGATGGCTCTTGCCAGCAGGATCCGCTGCCGCTGTCCGTCGCTGATGGCGTTAAAATCCCGGTCAGACAGTTCCAGAGTGTGGACGGCTTCCATGGCGGCACTGACCTTTTCCTCATCCTGCCGGATGATCAGCCCTAACCTGCCTGTGTAGGGGTAGCGTCCGGTGGCCACAATGTCCCGGCAGGTCATCAGCTCCGGCTTCACCCGTTCGGTCAGTACCACCGCCATCCGGGTTGCCAGTTCCTTGTAGGAGAGGCTGCCCAGGCTTTGGCCGTCCATTTCCACAACACCGGAAATGGTCTTCAGCTGCCGGGTGATGGATTTGAGGATGGTGCTCTTTCCCGCACCGTTGGGTCCAATGAGGGTGACGATCTCACCCTTGGCAATTCGGATGGTGATATCCCGGATCAGGGGCTTTCCATCGTAGCCAACCGTGAGGCCCTTCGTTTGAAAGTAGTATTCACCCATGGTCCTTCTCCTTGCTTCTGCGCAGCATCATGCCGATCACCACCGGCGCACCGAATAGGGAGGTGACCGTGGAAATGCTCAGTTCCGTAGGGGCAAAGGCGGTGCGGGCCACCAGATCACAGGCCATACAGAACACGCCGCCTCCCAGGAACACCGCCGGGATCACCACGATGGGCTTGGCGGTGCCCAGCAGTCGTTTGACGAGATAGGGCACCGCAATGCCCACAAAGGAGATGGGTCCGGCGAAGGCGGTGACGCAGGCGGAGAGAATGCTGGACAGCACGATCAGCGCTACCCGGAACACCCGGATATTCACGCCCATGCTCTGGGCGTAGGCCTCCCCCAGCTGATAGGCCCCGATGGGCTTAGACAGGAGAAACACAGCCAGGGTCGTAACCCCAACGATCATTGCCGCAACCCCCACATTCTCCCAGCTCATACCGGAAAAGCTGCCCAGGCTCCAGCCGTGTAAATTGACAATATCGCTGTCCTCGGCGAAGGTGACCACAAAATCCGTAATAGCAGAGCAGATATATCCGATGATGATACCCGCCACCAGCAGGGTCCCCATGGCCTTGAGCCGCCGGGACAGAAGCAGAATAAAGCCCACCGACAGCATGGACCCCACAAAGGCGGCAGCGATCAGCGTCCAGCTGGATACCGCGCCGAAGACGCCAATGAAGTAAATCATGGCCAGAGCTACCACCGTTTTTGCGCCGGAGGAGATTCCCAGCACAAAGGGACCGGCGATGGGATTGGCGAAGAAGGTTTGCAGAAGGAAGCCCGACAGGCTCAGCCCGCCTCCCAGCAGGGCAGCCATCAGGATCCTGGGCAGCCGGATCTTCCAGATGATGTTCACCTGGGTGGGATTTCCCTCCCGATGAAGCAGGATCCGGACAATCTCCCCAACAGAAATCGGCACGCTTCCGATGTTGATGTTCAGTACCGTAATCACGCAAAGGGAAGCCAGCAGCGCGAGAAACACGATCCCGTACTGGGTCCTCCGGCGGTAGGCATGAAGGTTTTTTTCTTCCATAACCGCTCCTATTTCAGCTGATACAGGAAGTGCATATCTTCCTGCCCCGTGAGCATATGTCCGAAATCCTCGATCAGCTCGCCGGTGATGTCCGTGGCCTGGAACAGATACTTGCCGGTACACCACACGTTTCCGTCTTGCACCGCCTTAAAATCCGCAAACAGGCCGTCCTTCGCCAAAAGCTCGTCTATAGTATAGATGGGATCGTCAATGGCAGCGTTGTAAACCAGGTAGTCGGCGTTCACCGCTGTGTTATAGAAGGCCTCCATGGTCATAGATACGGAAGAGCGTCTGCTTTCCGGGTCAGAAACGTCGGTAAAAATATAATTCCCTCCGGCAATTTCAATCATTTTCGGCACATAGTCCGTTGCGGCACGGATGTTGACGCTGCCATCAGAGGCGATGTAGAAGAAGGCCACGGTCTTTCCTGTGTTCTCCACATTTTCAAACTGCTGTACAGACGCCCTCTGGGCCGCAAAGAATTGTTCCGCCTCCTGTTCCTTGTCCAGGAGCACACCATAGACCTTCACCCATTCGGTACGGCCCAGGGGGTGCTTTTCGTAACTGCCGTGCTCCACGAACACCGGGATGCCCAGCTCCGCAATCATCTCCCGCACCTTGGGGGCATGGAGGATCATGGTAGATTCAATGGCCAGATCACAGCCTTCCTCCACCATTAACTCATAATCCGGCTGGGAATAGCTGCCGGAGAAGAGGATCTTCCCCTCCTCCATGGCCTTTACTGCGTTCTCCACATACCAGCCATTCTGTCTGGTCCCCACCAGCCGGATGGCGTCCAATCCGTCGATCCGATCAAACAGAGCCATGGCAGCGGTGGCTTGCAAATAGATGGCATCCAGCGGCTGCTGGAGGATCTGGATGCTCCCATCTAATTTTTCCGGTGCGCTCATTCCCTCCGGCACCACCAGATAGCGACAGTCGTCTTTCACCTCAATGAGGGCATAACCACCCTCATAATAATCCACAGCAAATTCCGTTGCGTATTCCAGTTCCATACTGGACTCCCAGGTAAGCCCCGGAATCTCTTTTCCCGCAGGTGTTTCTGGTTTTGAAACTGCAGACGTGTCAGAGCATCCCGCCAGCAGGATCACCACCAGGATCAGTACGGCAATCTTCTTCATCTGATTTCCTCCATCCCGATACGACTTCCCCTTGCCTCCCGGTTCCCGAAGGGGGAGGACGGGAACCGGGGCAAAGGAGATACATATAGCGGTCCGCAAAGGGCAATCACAGGCCGCCAAGAAAAGCAAATGCCATGGCAGCAAAATGCTGCCATGGCCGTTTTCCCATAACAAAGACACTGCCCATTCCGTAAACACACGCGCAATGCACAATAGCCGTTCAAGCAGGTCTCCTGACTTGCGTATCATGAGCCTTCCGCACTGCCTTCTCTGGATCTCTCCAAATGACTGACTTTCGTCTCGTGCGGCGCCTCCTCGCATACAGTGGCGGTACCGTTCCGGACTCTGACCGGATTTCCTATTCTCCGCCCGTTCCAATGCAAACCGGGCGGCACTTGAACCGTATATGAAATTATGCATATCATACACCAGAGAGACCGTGTTGTCAATCCTTACTGCTGGGGTGCAATCTATAAAAAGGTCAGCGAATATGGGGGTTGACAAGAAGAAGCATCGGGAATAAAATGGGAGAAAATGAATTGCTTCAAGTGCTCTGCCCGCCGTT
>CAYMWT010000120.1:0-6997 GCA_964394055.1 uncultured Oscillospiraceae bacterium | reverse complement strand
TCGATCATCCGGTTAATAACATTGTTGCCGGCGCCGCCGACGCCGATCACCTTGATCTTGACAACGCGATCCTGTAAAGTTTCGGACATATTACTCTTCCTCCTATGTATCTTTTCGCAGTCGGTGGTGTTCCGTTTTTTACGAGTATTTTGATTCATGCTCTCTATTCTATCCTCATTTTTCGGTTTGGTCAATAGAAAATCTTCCGATTCGTCAAAATATTTACAAAATACTTACATCTCCCAGCGCAAGGGAACGCCTCTGCTCCCTTTTGCCGTCAGGCTATCCCTGTATAAAGAGCCTCGCCGGGAGATTTCGACGGTCTAGGAGAAGGGTGTATAGCCTACCCGATCCGGCCAGACCGTAAAGCTGCAATCCAAAACACCGGAGTCATAGTTCTGCATATTCATGATAACGCTGTTCATGCAGGCAATCTTATATTCCAGATTGCTGCTGTCGCCCAGGTTGATCTGGTAACGGGTGCCATACCACAGAGTGATGCTCTGGGTCTGGGCCAGGTTGATGCTGGCGGCCTCGCCCACAATGTCGTTATCCTCCAGGGCCTGGATGATCTGAAGGGCTATGCTCAGCCTCTGGGCGCCGCTGACCGTTGCCACAGGCGTCACCGTCTCCGTTGTCTCCGAAGTGGGGTCTGTCTCGGTGATGGGTGCGATCACCGGAGCCTCTGCTGCCATGCCCATCTCTCCCTTCAGGGGATGATCCAGGGTGACCCCCAGAATCTGGGTGTAGTTGGATGCCTGTCCCTTCTGGGCCTGATCCACCACATAGCCCTCGGAATTCATCAGCCACCACTGCTCGTCCTGATCCTTAATGGCGTAGACGACCCGCTCTTCTTCGATGATAATATTGACCGTATCCGGTAATCTTATACCAAAGCTTACATTTTTTACATAGGGAAGATTGGCCTGGATCTGGGCACCGGCCCTTGTCCGGCTGAAGGTCAGCAGACTGTCTCCCTCCTGAATGCCCGAGGCTTCCTGCACCGCCCAGGCCGTATACACCTCCGCGCCGCTGACCCGGATATTTTTCACCTTGAAGAAGACGGAAAGGCCCACCACAACAGCCACTACCGCAGCTGTCACCGTGATCAGCTGCACCAGGAGACGATCCCGGTTAAAGGCCTGGGGCTGGGTGTAGATCACCGCGGGCAGGGGCTGCTTGGCATCGTTCTTTGACCGCTTTCCCTGGCGCTCCTGTCTGGCCCGGTGCCTGGCAGCGCCTTCCTTGGCCGTGGCGGAGACCGCTTTCCCAAAAACAGAAAAGAACGACTGCTTCTTGGGCTTGCTGTTTCCGTATGCCCGCTTTTTTGCGGAAAGATCGTCCGGTGTTTCCTGGCGGCGGACAGACTGCCGGGGCTGCTCTGCCTTTTTCTTTGCCGCCGGTTTCCGGGCGGGCGGTGCCTTCTGCTGCTGCGGCTTCCGGGGTTCTTCCCTGCGGGGTGCCTTCCCGGACGGGGCTGCCTTGCGCTGGGGATTGGGAGCTTTCCGCTCTCCGTCCTCCGGCTGGGGACGCTTAGGCGCTGTCTCTCTCTGGGGAGCGGGGCGGCGTTTCGGTGCTGCGGCGGCTTCCGTTCGGCGCTTGGGCGCCGCCTCTTCCTGGGGACGGGGACGGCGTTTGGCCGTCTCCTCTCCGTTCTGGTTCCGGGCCGCGCTCTCCTGCCTTGGGCGGCGGACAGGCTCCTCCCGGTTATGATTCACTGTATCCATATTGTTTTTCCTCCTGGGGTATATGCCAAAGCCTGTGGGGGCTGAAAGGGCTCAGTGCCGGCTCAGCTCCTCCACAATGCCGCAGATGGCTTCGGCGGCGTCCAGCCGCACCATGCTGTGCAGCTTCCGGGACATGTTCTCCCGACGGGTTCGGTTGTCCAGCAGCTCCCGGATAATGCCGTAAAGGGTTTCCGGCGTACAATCCTTCTCCAGCAGCACCACCGCGCCGCCGCCCGCTTCCAGAAGCCGGGCGTTTCGCTCCTGGTGATTGTTGGTCACGTTGGGAGACGGGATCAGAATGCAGGGGATTCCGGCGGCGGCAATCTCATTGCAGGTAGCGGAACCGGCCCGGCCGATGATCACATCCGCCGCGGCCATCAGCACCGGCATGTCAAAAATATATTCCCGGATATCGATTTGGGGACACTTTTCATAGTCCACTCCGTTGTCCTTCACCCGCTTGGGCATCCACTCCTTGCCAAAGCTTCCGGTGGCGTGGACATGATGGAAGGGGAACCCATCCTCCTTTTCCAGTACCATCATATCGGCGATGGTTTCGTTCATTACTTTTGCGCCTTGGCTTCCGAAGGCGGAAACCACCAGTGGGCCATGGATGTGCAGAGCCTCCCGGGCCTCCTCCTTGGTTTCGAACAGGAATTCCCGGCGGACGGGCATTCCCACCACCTCCACCTTTTCCGGATGGCGGTAATACCTGACGCTTTCCTCAAAGGCCACCAGCACCCGATCCGCCCGTTTCGCCACCAGCTTGGTGGTGATTCCGGGAACAGCGTTGCTCTCGTGAACGCAGGTGGGGATTCCCATGGACTGGGCCGCGTACAGGGCCGGGAAGCTGGCATAACCGCCGGTGCCGATGACGGCGTCGGGCTTAAATTCCCGGAAGATCTGCTTGCAGGCCTTCACCGAGTCCAGCACACATTTTACGGCATGGGCGTTTTTCTTCATGGCATCCCAGCTGAGCTTCCGGCTCAGGCCGGAACCGGGCAGGCACTTGACCTCATACCCTGCCTGGGGCACCAGCTTTTCTTCCATGTGGCCGGAAGCGCCGATAAATAGGATGTTGCAGTAAGGATGGCGTTCCTTCAGCATATTGGCAACCGCAATGGCCGGATTGATATGTCCGGCAGTGCCGCCGCAGGTGAAGATCAGGTTCATGTTGCGTCCTCCTGGATTTTTCTCTGATTTCGATATCGGGATATATGCAAAACGATACCCATTTCCCCCAGGTTTACCGCCAGTGCCGTGCCGCCGTAGGAAAAGAAGGGCAGGGCAATTCCGGTGGAGGGAAGCAGGTTCGTAACCACGCAAAGATTTAAAACGGTCTGTACCGCGATCAGGGTAATAAGCCCGGCGGCCAGCACCGTGGAGAAGCGATCCCGGGCATTCAGGGCGATCCAATAGCCCCGGAAGATGGTCAGGGCAAACAGGCAGATAATGGCCAGCGCCCCGATCAGCCCCAGCTCCTCACAGCAGATGGCGAAAATATAGTCGTTATACTGAAATGGCAGGTACAGATATTTCTGCCGGGATTTCCCGAAGCCCAAGCCGAACATGCCGCCGCTGCCGATGGCATAGAGAGACTGAAGAATCTGATAACCCGTATCTCCCGGATCCAGCTCCGGATGCAGCCAGGCAGTGACCCGGTCTCCCGCATAGCCCATGAAGGAGATATACACCACTACAAATATGGTCGCTCCGGCCGCCCCTGCCAGCAGCCACTTTGGACTGGTGCCCGCGACAAACATCATCACCACCGCCACCATGCCCATGAGCAGAATGGCCGACAGATGCTTTTCCAGGGCCAGGGGCACCAGAATGCCCATCAGCACCCCGCCGAAGCCCAGCACCCCAAAGCGGAACTGCTTCGCCTCCTGTCCAAAGCCCCGGGTCAGCCGGGCGAACAGAAGGATCATGGTAAACTTCGCCACCTCCGAGGGCTGGAACTGGATACCGGCCAGGCTGATCCAGCGCTTTGCGCCGTTGACCTCCTCGCCAATGATCAGGACACTGAGCAGTAACAGGATGCTCAGCCCGTACAGAGGCCATGCCATGCGGTACCAGAAATTTGTGGGGATCCGGCTAAAAAAATACATGGCAGCAAGACCGATGACAGCGCATACCGCCTGTTTTTGCAGATACTTGGTGGAGATGGCATAGCTGGTATCGTACTGACTTTGGGCGTAGCTTGCGGAGTAGAGCATGGCAAGCCCCACACCCAGCAGTAATAATACCAGAAACAAGAAGGGATAGTCAACACTTTCCTCCGTCCCTTTTAAAAAGAAACGGCGATTCTCTTTGGCAAAACGGGAAGAAACCGCTGCCATAGATACTCCTTTCGAAACTAAGGGAAGCCGTTAAGCAACCAGGCCCTGAATGCCCACCCAGGCCAGCAGGCACATGATGGCGGACACAGCCGCGAAGGTCAGAACAATTTTTTCCTCCTTCCATCCGCACATTTCAAAATGGTGGTGGATGGGAGACATTTTAAACAGACGCTTGCCGTGGGTCAGCTTGAAGTAGCTGACCTGCAAAATGACGGACAGGGTTTCAATGATATACACGAAGCCCACCAGAATGAGAACCAGGGGCATCTCCAGGGCAAAGGCCATGGCGCTGACCACGCCCCCCAAAAACAGGGAGCCGGTGTCGCCCATGAACACCTTGGCGGGATGCCAGTTGTAAAACAGATAGGCGGCCAATCCTCCCACCAGTGCGGCGGGCAGCAGGGCAAGGTCATACCGCTTCAGGGCCACACAGGCTGCCGCAAAGAAGATCATCACGGGAATGGTCACGCTGGCGCACAGTCCGTCCACGCCGTCGGTGAGATTCACCGCATTCACGGAGCCCACCATCACGAACATGGCAAAGAAGATATAGACGATGGGGTGCAAGTCAAACTTCACATTCCAGAAGGGAATGTACAGATGGGTGTCCATTTTTCCGCTGCGATACATGGCATACAGGAATACCGCGGACACCGCCATTTGCAGCATGGCCTTTTGCATGGTGGTCAATCCCAGATTCCGCTTATATTTGGCCTTGGTAAAATCATCCAGGAAGCCAATAAAGCCAAAGCATAGGGCCAGAGCCAGGGCATAGAAGACGGTATAGTCCTCCATAAAGGGAATGTTCAGTGCCAGGCACAGGATCGTGCCGAAAATGAACATCAGTCCTCCCATCATGGGGGTGCCGGCCTTATAGTTATGCCAGGTCGGGCCAATCTCCCGGATGGACTGACCTGCCTTCAGCGCCCGGAGCATGGGCAGCAGCAGGTATCCGATTGCCCCGGTGAACACCAGGCATGCCAGGGCTGTAATCAAAACTCCACTCATGTGTATTTTCCTCCGTTATGTATCTTCCTTCCGGATCCCGAAAGGGAATATCCGGCTTTTCCGGGCTTCCTCTCAGAGATCCTTCAGGAATGCTTCCAGTACCCGTTCCAGGTGCATACCCCGGCTGGCTTTAAACAGCAGCACATCCCCGGGTTTTACCATCCGCTTCAGAGCGGCCAGCAGCTCATCCTGACTTTCAAAGGCCATGCCCCGGTTTTCCGGCATACCCCCGGTAATGGTACCGTCCTTCACCCGGGCGGCGTGACTGCCATAGGCAAAGACCAGGTCTGCCTTTTCCGCGGCAATCCGGCCGATCCGGTAATGCTCCGCCTGGGTGCAGTCACCCAGCTCCAGCATGTCTCCCAGGACGGCGATCTTCCGTCCCTCCCGGTTGCCCAGCACATTCAGTGCCGCGGCCATGGATTCCGGCCCGGCGTTATAGCAATCCTTGATGATGGTATAGCCTCCCGCCTGGAAGATTTCCTGACGTCCGGAAAGATTGTGGAAGTGGGAAAGGTTCTCCCCGATCTTCTCCGTGGGAACCATCAGCTTCAACGCTACCGACACCGCGGCCAGGGCGTCCGACACATAGTGCTCCCCTTCCAGCATCAGCTCCACAGGAATGGAAAGCTTCCCGGCCTCCGCCCGGAACCGAAGGTACTGTCCCTCCTGCCGCACATCATAGGCACGGACATCGCAGTCCTCGCCTTTTCCGAAATAGGTGACCCGCTGCAAGGGCTTTTGCTCCAGGTTGCGAAGGAGGGTATCGTCGCCGTTGAGCAGCAGCATTCCCTTTTCGTTCATACCCCTGACAATCTCCATTTTCGCGCTGCGGATCCCCTCCTGGGAGCCAAGGAATTCAATGTGGGCCGTACCGATGTTTACGATCACCGCCACATCCGGGTGGCCAATGGAGGACAGATAGGCAATCTCTCCGAAATGGTTCATGCCCATTTCCAGCACCGCAACCTCTGTATCCAGGGGCATGGCCAGAATGGCCATAGGCATGCCAATGTCATTATTGTGATTAGCCGGAGTCTTTGCCACCCGGTATACCCCTTCCAGGGCGGCGGCGATCATTTCCTTGGTGGTGCTTTTGCCCACGGAGCCGGTGACCGCCACCACCTTGGCTCCAATGCGCTTCAGCTCCTCCCGGGCAATGTCTCCCAGGGCCTTCCGGGGATCCTCCACATAGATTGCCGGATAGTCTCCCACCCGACGGCTGCACAGGCAGGCGGCTGCCCCCCGCTCTATAGCCCCGGGAATGAAGTCATGTCCGTCCCGGGTGCTTTGCAGCACCACAAACAGCTGTCCCGGCCGAAGATTTCGGCTGTCATTGCTGGCGCCCAGAAAGGTTACCTCTTCATATTTTTCATCTACCTTGCCGCCGCACCATTCAGCGGCCTGACGTAATGTAATATTTGCCATATGCTCTCCATTCTACCGCGATTCCAGCAGGTGGGCCGCCACTTCTTCCCGTTCGTCCAGGTGGTGTTTTTCACCGCCAATGTCCTGGTAGGTCTCGTGGCCCTTTCCTGCCAGTACAATTATATCATCTTTTTCCGCAATGTCCATAGCATATCTGATGGCTCTGCGGCGATCTTCTATTACAATATATTCTCCGTCTTCCTTCCTTACCCCTGCCAGGATGTCATTTATGATGGCCATGGGGTCTTCCGTCCGGGGATTGTCCGAGGTGATCACCGCAATGTCACTGAGGCTGACCCCGATCTTTCCCATAATGGGCCGCTTCAGAGGATCCCGGTCGCCCCCGCAGCCAAAGACAGCGATCAGCCGTCCCTTGCAGAAATCCCTGACAGAGGTCAACACGTTTTCCAGGCCGTCCGGGGTATGGGCATAGTCAATGAGCACGCTGTAAGGGGTCTGAGGCGTGGGAACCACCTCTACCCTGCCCTTGAC
>CAYMWT010000119.1:0-7074 GCA_964394055.1 uncultured Oscillospiraceae bacterium | reverse complement strand
GAAAGCCTAAAAACGCCGTATACAACCGGTTCGTGGACAAGTATTTCGCCCTGAACAAGCAGTATGGTATGAATCAATATCTGGTTCCCTACCTCATGTCCAGCCATCCCGGCTCCACCATGAAGGAAGCCGTGGAGCTGGCAGAGTACATCCGGGACATGGGCTACAACCCGGAGCAGGTGCAGGACTTCTATCCAACTCCTTCCACCCTGTCCACGGTGATGTACTATACCGGCCAGGATCCCAGAACCATGGAGAAGGTCTATGTTCCCACGGATCCCCACGAAAAGGCCATGCAGCGGGCTCTGATCCAGTACCGCGACCCCAAGAATTACTACCTGGTACGGGAGGCTCTTTTGAAGGCCCATCGGGAGGATCTGATCGGCTCCGGGCCAAAGTGCCTGATCCGGGCTGTCCCGCCCAGATCCGGCGGGCACAGCACACCGCCTCCCAATGTGCCGGTGAAAAAGCAAGCCCCTATCAAGGGAAAGCCTCAAGCACGTCCAAGGCGCAAATAAAGGCAGCCCGGAGCATCTTCGCTCCGGGCTTTTTCTATTGGGTATCCTTCGGGACAACCGCAAAGCTGCCCCTATGCCCATCCGCAGTGACTGTAACTCTGGTCTTTCCATGCAGGGAAATGGGATATTCTCCGGTTTGGATATCTGCTTCCGAGAAAATAACCCCGGTTTCGTCCTGGATTTCCATAGTCAGGGTTCCGCCCTCCGTCTCCACCTGTACCACATATTCCGCTTGCTTCGGGTGCAGGGTCACGGATTCCTTTCCGCTGAGCAGATAGTGCCGCTGGGTCCACTGTTCCGCTGTGGTGCTGGAAACACTGCCAATCTCAAATTTTGTGGAACCGTGCTGTATCCCCGGAATGCTCACCAAAATCACCAGCGCCCCCACAAGGATCAGCGCTGCCCACCATTTTCGTTTCTTCCCGTCAGGTTCTCTAGCCGTCAGATAGATGGGGATAAAAAGCCCACCCAGGAATACAAGCAATGCCCCCATCTGGAACATGAGCAGCCCATTGACCCCCAGAGGTATCAAGGAAGCCAGAATACTCACCAGAGGCGTGACCAAAACAGTCACAACCGACCAGATCCGCAGAGCCTTCACCACCCTGGGCCAGTTTCCGTTATGGAAGCGTACTCCCGGAAAATTCAGCTTCAGAAAGCCATCGGCGTAATAGCCAATCCTGTTTTCATCATAGTAGCCCGGCAGCTTCTCCTTCAGAAAGCACCAGAAGTACAGCCCGAAAATCAGTCCCAGCACCTCATAGACCAGGAGAGAATTCAGCCCAATCCCATAGCCTCCGCGGTTCAGCGCCCATCCGCCAAGGAGGTATTCCAGCACACTGGCAGCTGCCGCCGCAGCGAATATCCGCGCCCGCTTCTGTCTGCTTTTCTTCCCCTGTTCCGGGTCGTCCTCCGCAAGGCTCAAGGCCTTCTTCACCAAGATTTCCGCGTTCTCCGCTTCCGCGGGATTTTCCGACCGCTTCCCCTCCAGCAGCTCCGTGACACCGACTCCCAGACTGTCTGCCAGGGGAATCAGCAGGGAGATGTCCGGCAGGCTCAGGCCCCGTTCCCACTTGCTCACCGCCTTGTCTGACACATACAGACGCTCCGCCAGATCCTTTTGGGTCCAGCCTTTTTCCTTCCGCATCTGGGTCAGGAACTGCCCAAAGGCCTCCTTGTTCACTTCATTCATGGCATCTGCCTCCTTTTCTCTCCCCTACCATATCAGAAAACCGCCGATTCCGCAACCGACCAGCGGTAGAATCGGCGGTTTCCCTTATTTTCTCCGGTAGCGCAGCATCTCATAGGGGATGCCGTCCTCTTCTCCCTGAATCAGCCTATCGTCCAAAACCCACTGTGGATCCTCGTCCAGGTTGGGGAAGAAGGTATCCGACTCCGGGCAGACACCCACCTTCGTAACATAAGCCGTATCACAGTAAGGGAGCATTTGGCGGTAGACGCTGCCCCCGCCGATGACAAACACCCGTTCTGCCTCCCGGGTTTTCTCCACGGCTTCCCCCGGGCTATGGCAGGAACGGAACCCGGGATACTCCTTATCCCCACGGGTCAGCAGGTAGTTGACCCGGCCCGGAAGGGGCTTCTGCCCCGGAAAGTCCTCCACGGTGCGCCGTCCCACAATGACGGCGGCTCCCCGGGTGGTCTCCCGGAAGAACTTTCGGTCAGCATTTAGGGCAATGGGCTGGGTTCCGTCCCGGCCAATGCCCCAGTCGGAATATACCGCAACAATCAGATTCATCGTTTCCACCTCAGATGGCCATGGGGATATCAAAGTTGAAGGGGTGAAACTGATAGTTTTCCACCTTGAAGGAGTCCTTGGTAAAGGCATAGAAGTCCGTAACGCTTTCGTCCATGGAGAACTTGGGAGCTTCGTACCCATCCAGCTCCAGCATGGCCTTCACCGCGGGAATGTGCCGGTCGTAGATATGGCAGTCAGCGATCACATGAACCAGCTCGCCCACCTTCAGCCCGGAAACCTGGGCCATCATATGGGTCAGAACGGCATACTGCACCACATTCCAGTTATTGGCCGTGAGCATATCCTGGGAGCGCTGGTTGAGAATCGCGTTCAGGGTGTCCCCTGTGACGTTGAAGGTCATGGAGTAGGCGCAGGGATAGAGGTTCATTTCATGGAGATCTTCGAAGTTATAGATGTTGGTCAGGATCCGCCGGGAAGCGGGATTGTGCTTCAGGTCGTACAGCACCCGATCCACCTGATCAAACATGCCTTCCTTGTACTGGTGCTTGATGCCCAGCTGGTAGCCGTAGGCCTTGCCGATGGTGCCGTCCTCTCCTGCCCATTCGTCCCAGACATGGCTGCCCAGGTCACAGATCCGGTTGGACTTCTTCTGCCAGATCCACAGCAGCTCGTCCACAGCGCTTTTCCAATAGGTGCGGCGCAACGTCATAATGGGAAATTCCTCTGCCAGATTGTACCGGTTCACCACGCCGAATTTCTTAATGGTATGGGCCGGAGTGCCGTCCGCCCAGTGGGGGCGCACCTCCAGGTTTTCATCGGAAAAGCCGTTATTTAAGATATCCAGGCATGTGGCCTTGTAAAGTTCGTCTGCTCTGCTCATGGGTGATCCTCCCTGTTTTTTTGCATTTCTCCTATGATACCACATTGGGAATGCGGTGGCAAGAAAAAATATCCCTGAGGCTTGCGCCCCAGGGATATTTTCAAATTACCTTACAGCAGGTTGTCAGTGTTGACCCAGCCCTTATCGGTACGGGCCATCTTGCCTACGACCTCGTAGATGTCAATAACTGCCATCCGTGCGTAGGTGCCTGCGGTTTCGGAGCAAGCGCTGTCGGTATAGATGATGGTGTTGTCATTGTAGACAACCCGTGCGTCGATGGCGCTGCCGCCTGCAGGAGTCAGATCCACATAGTACAGGTAGACCCAGCCTGCGTCGCAGCGACCCCAAGCCATGCCCTCGGAGATGGTGGTCTCATAGATCACCAGGCTTGCGCCGCTCTTCAGGGTTGCCGTCTTGCTTGCACCGGTGGAAGCGGTGGAACGGACGTTCAGCTCGTTGGTGTTGATCACCTTGCCGGTGTACTTGTAGCCGCTGGCGTTGTTCACAACGCCGGTGGAGCCGGTATTGCCGGTGTCGCCAATGACAGGCGTGTTGTTGGTATTGTTGTTGCTGTTATTATTGTTGTTGGTGTTATTATCCACCTTCACGTTCACAGAGCCCTTGGTCATCTTAGAAAGGTTAATCCAACCGGTGTCGCCGATCTGAGATTCGATCATACCGGAAATCACGTTGCCGTGGATCTCGACCTTGGTAATGGTAACCTGGTTGCCCTTCTTGACATACTGGGTTTCTTCACCCTTATAGTCCTCATTTTCTGCCCACTCACCGTATACCTTCTGGGTCAGTTCGGCATCACTGTAAACGTTGATCCGATCGTAGTCCACCAGCGTATAGACAACCTCATCCAGGGTATCCAGAATAATGTTGTCGCCGGGCGCCCGGATATAGCCATCGTTGACCCGTGCCCAATACTTGGTCTGCTTGTTTGCGCCGGAGTTGCTGCCACTGTTGTTGCCCTCATACTCGCCGCTGTCACCCCAGCTGGATTCTTCCTCCACGGTGAGCAGCTCGTGCATGGTGATGGGTTCCTTGTCCTCCAGGAGCCGCACGACATCGCCATTGATATCGGTGGTCTTGAAGATGATCAGCTTACCGTCCGTATTACGACCGTCATTTGTGACATTCCCCTCTTCGGAGAGCGGGTCAATGGCACGATTTTTCTCGTTCTGACTCGGGGAACCAACCACACCGGTGTAGATGGCCGTCTGGGCGCCGGTTACGGTGTTGCCGCTGGAGCTGCCAGAGCTGCCGCCGCTGTAGCCGGGAATATCCTCGTAGGAGATCATGGTAACATAGTCCATGCAGACCCAGCCGGTCTTGCCATCGACCTGTACCTTGCCCCACTTGGAGGAGCCAACCTGCTTGACCTCCAGCACATCCAGAGCGGTGCCGGGGAGGATCTTGCTCATGAAGGCACCGCCGATGCCAGCGGACTGACGCATATTCACGCCTGCGTAGGTGTTGGCAACGATGCCCTTACCGGTTTCCACATTGCCGCTGGAGCTGCCGGAGCTGCCAGAGCTGCCGGTAGAGCCGGATTTCACATCCAGATACTGCTGGAATACCCAGGTATCCTCGTCTTCCTTTCCGGGAATCCTCAGACGGTACCAGCCGTCGACAGGGCCTTCTAGAACTTCATAGGTGCTGCCCATGGTCACCTTGCATACTACATTTCTGTAGATATCCGCGCCGGCACGGGCGTTGACGGATTCAGCACCGGTAACAGTCGCTACCAGGCCGGTAGGCTCTGTCTCACCAGAGATAATAGGCGCGTTGTTACGCTTCACATACCGGCTGGACAGGTTCACCCAGCCATCGTAGGTGTTGCCGTCACCATCGCCTACCTTGTCGGAGAATCCCCAGATGGTATCCACAGTAGCCTTGATCCTGGTAACATCAAATTCTGTGCCCTTGGAAAGGGTATCATTGCGGTCCGCAGCAGTGGCAGGACCGTTTCTGACGGAAGCGCTGTCGGCCACCACCTCGAACTTCGCCGCGTCCATGTTGAAGTTGTCGGCAGTATTCGTCCCATCGAACATCTTAATCCAGCCCTGGGAAATCTTGCCCCAGGTATTGCCATCATCGTCTGCGGTAACATTGGTAACTGTGACACTGTCACCGTTTTTGATATTTGCTTTGCTTATGTCCGCCGGATCTTTCCCATCGGGTGCCTTATAGATCTCGTTCACTCTGAGAACCTTACCGGTAAACGCATAGGAGGTAAAGCCGATCTGGCTTGTCTCGTTGGTCTTGCTCTCCTCTACCAGACGGGTCACGTCCGCGTAAGCGAGGCTGAACCAGCCCTGGGAGCAGCGGCCCCACTGATGGCCGTTGACGTACTTGATCTCGTAGATATCCACCAGGGTATCGGCAGTCAATGCGCCGACGATCTGGTTGTCCGTGCCCGCGCCCTTGCGCAGGTTCACATAGGAGTTGCCGGAGAGATTGATTCGTGCCTTGGCAACCACGGTGGAGTTATTCTCACCCGCAGAGGAATCCTTATCGACAATGGAGGAGTAGTTCGTGTACATCAGTGCGATCCAGCCGACGGGCGTGTCGTCATCGGCGCTCTCGGCCACCTGGCCCCAGAGGAAGCCGTCCGCGTCAGCGGTATCCAGGATGCGCAGCTTGTCGCCCATGGAGTAGCTGCCGTTCTTGGCGGAGAAGATCGTTGCGTTGGCCCGGGAATTCACATAGGAGTTGGTAACCGTAACGGTAACATCCATGGTGGAACCGGAGAAGGAACCGCCGCCACTGACAGAAACGCCAACCTTGACCCAGTAGCTTCCCTTAAAATCAAAGTTCTTATACTCGTTGACCTTTCCGTCGTAGGTATAGGTGTACTTTTCCGCCACACCCAGACGGCACCACTTCACGCCGTTGCCGTCAATATACTCGCCGTTGATGGTCAGGTTGCCGGAAACCTTACCAACGCCAACATCACCATCGTCCAGCTTGGTGCCGTTGGGCTTCTGGTAAACAAAGGCTTCCGCCAGCATTTTGGAGGACAGGGTGTAGTTGGCACTGGTGACCTTGTTTGCGTCAAATTCCTTGTCCTTATCCTTCGCGTTGGAGGCGAAGCCATCCTGCCAGAAAGCAGTCAGGGTAATGTCTCTGCCATGGAACACGTCGTTCAGCTCATAAACCCAGTTGGTGGGATTGGAGCTGCTAGCCGCGTCGTTATACCAGCCCTTGAAGGTGTAGCCGCTCCGGGTAGGTGTGGGCAGCTCGGTTTCGCTGAGGGTGTAGTCATAGTAGTAAACCTTCTTGTTGCCTACCATCTGGCCCTCGTTGGGATTGTAGGTAACCTTAATGTACTTGGATGCAACAGAGGAGGAATACACGCCGTTCAAATACATGTTGGCCTCAATGAGCCGGCGGTTGTTATCGGCCTCAGTGGACTGCCAGTTGCAGAACATGTTCAGGAACTCGTTGCCCGTAACGCCGGTGGTTACCGCGCGCTTTACGTCGCCGGTACCGGACATCCAGGCCGTGCCGTTACGGTAGGAGAACAGAACCAGGGCGTCATGCTTGCTCTGGGACAGACTCAGGCCGTTGGAGGACGCAAAGCTGTTGACCGACTTGTCAATGGTCTTCAGCTCTTCCCGCAGGGCCTTATCCGCGTCTTTTTCGGAAATCTTATGGGCTCCGTGGGTTCCTTTTTCCGTACACTTGGTACCGTAGCCCCAATATCCCTTATCGCTGCACGTGTTCTTATAGCCCTGCAGCTGCTTCAGGACGGTGATCGCCCTTTCGCTGGCGGAATTGGAAGCAGCAGAAGCAGTGAGCGCCCCCGCGGGGATCAGGCTCACCAGAAGGATTAAACTTAAAATCGCACACAGAAATCTCTTCTTCATGGCTACTTACTCCTTTTCTTGTTTTATGTAAGTAACGGTATTATAACAGACCTGTTTACAAAATGCAACCCCTTTTTTGAA
>CAYMWT010000118.1:0-7093 GCA_964394055.1 uncultured Oscillospiraceae bacterium | reverse complement strand
TCAGGAAGGCCAGCTTTTCCCGGGAAATCTTGTGCTTATCCGTCACAGGCCGCATAACAGAGCCTACGGTGAGGCAGTTGAAATAGTCGTCAATGAAGATCAGGATGCCCAGAACGCAGGTGGAGATCAGGGCGCCGGCCTTGGTCTTGATGTGCTCGCTTGCCCAGCGGCCATAGGCTGCGGAACCGCCGGCCTTGTTCATCAGGGCCACCAGCATACCCAGCACCACCAGGAAGGCCAGGATACCGGTATTCCAGCAGTTCAGCATCACGTCAAAGGTGCCGGTAACCATGCCCCAGGGGTTAAAGTTGCTGTGGAGCAGGGCGCCTGAGAGAATGCCCACGAACAGGGAGGAATAGACCTCCTTGGTGATCAGGGCCAGGCCGATGGCGATGATGGGAGGCAGCAGGGCGGCGAAGGTAGCGTAGGTGCTCACGTCGTCACGGGCAGCGTCGATGGCGGAGGCAACATTTGCGTCAAAATCCGGGTCGGAGGCTACGTTGTCGGAATAGCTGTCCAGATAATCCATAGCTTCCTCAGAGGTAAATTCGGCGGCGCTTGCCGTCATGGCCAGGGCTGTCAGCGCAAAGCACAGCACCATGGCAAGGGTCAGAATGCGGATGGTTCTTCTCATGGTCTTTTTTCTCCTTTTTTTCTTTTGTGGAAATGATTTCCCGGGAAAGCTCTGATTCAGAGTTTCCCTGGGCAGCTCCCTACATGGGGTGTTGCCCTGATAAAAAAGAAAACCGCAAATCCTGGAGTAATTCCAACATTCACGGCAAAAGACCCTTTGGTCCCCGACTGAGAATGATAGCGCTCCACATATCGTGACAGTCTAAGAGATGTTCTCCCTCAGCCCAGAAACCGAAAAACGGGTGTTTCCGATTCCTTCGGCGGTTTGCCCTTTCTCCCATGCCCGGAACCCGTTCCGTATCGGCAAGGAATAATCTTGCGCACCGCGCCTCTATCGATCTACAGTTTTCAATTGTGCAATCAGTATAGCATTTCCGTTCCCATCCGTCAATTTCCATATATGACAATTTTTCCGTATTTTTCTGGCTCAAATTCGTCGAATCACACCGCATCCGATCTTTTTCCCGGCGTTTCCAGCGGGCTGGGTGTGAAAATCATCCGGGCCATTGTGGATGACCACCGTCCGGCCGATCACATCCTCCGGCCGGAAGCGGCCTGTTTTTACCGCCAGAAAGCCCTTTCCCCTGTTTTCCAGCAGCGGTGGAAGATCTCCCATATGCTGGGGATGAGGCCTTCCCTGAGGATTCAGATGTCCTCCCGTTTCTCCATAGTCCTTTCCGCCGCAGCCGCTGCCCTCATGGATGTGAAAGCCGAAAAAACCGGATTCGGTTTCCGGCAGGCCCTGAAGCTCCGCCGTCACCAGAGTACCGCCGGGCACCGGATAGAAGGTCACGCTTCCCCGAAGTCCGTTTTCTCCCCGTACCCAGGCAACCGCCTGGGGTCTTCCCGCTGAAATCACCATCATGCCCATCACCTCATGCCATCCTATGCCTGCCCAGCAGAAATTGACAGCGCCACTCGGAAAAACGAATGATTTTCCCTGTTTCGGGCAATCTACAAAGGGAGGGATGGTCATGACAGAAAAGCAATATCAGCAGCGTGTCCAGGAGATGAGCCCAAAATCCCCCATGGGAATGGACTGCCTGTACGCGTTTTTGATCGGCGGCGCTATCTGCCTGCTGGGGCAGATTTTTATGAATCTCTATGGGAAAATCTTGCCTGAGGAGGATGCCGGTACCGCGGCCTCTATGACCCTGGTCGCCCTGTCCGCGCTGTTGACGGGGCTGAGCCTGTACGACAACCTGGCCAAATACGGCGGCGCAGGTACCCTGGTGCCCATCACCGGCTTCGCCAACGCCATCGCCGCTCCGGCGGTGGAGTTCAAGACCGAAGGATTCATTCTTGGCGTGGGCGCGAAGATTTTCACCATTGCCGGGCCGGTGATCGTATATGGTCTGGCAGCCAGCAGTGTGTATGGGCTGATCTATTATCTATGGCTGCTTTTTGTTTAAAGCAGCTCCGCAAGCTGTCCGGAAGCGCAGGTGAATGGGGTTCACCTGCGCTTTTTCCTGTTTTCAATCGACTCCCGCAAATTATTCTTGACATATGCCATAAAAATGGGTATACTATTTCCAGAAAGGAAGGTGATTCCGGTGTCCAGACCGCCCAAATGCAGAAGGGTCTGCCATTTTCCTCCTGCTCTGGAGTTTTTCCCCAAGAGTGACGACATGCCTCGGGAGGCAGTGATCCTCACTCTGGATGAATACGAAACCATTCGCCTCATCGACTGGGAGGGGCTTTCCCAGGAGGAGTGCAGCGGACGGATGCAGGTCGCCAGAACCACCGCCCAAAAAATTTATGACAGTGCCCGGCATAAGCTTGCCCAGGCCCTGGTTACCGGGGCCTCCCTTCGCATTGGAGGAGGCGCCTACCGCCTGTGCGACGGCGCGGAGCCCTGTCCCGGCAGGGAGGGCTGCTTTAAGCACAGCCTGTCCCAATCCTATGATACCCAAAAAGGAGAACATGTTATGAGAATCGCAGTCACTTATGAAAACGGAGAAATTTTCCAGCACTTTGGTCACACCGAATTCTTCAAGGTCTATGACGTGGAGGACGGCAAGATCCTTTCCTCTCAGGTGGTCAGCACCAACGGCAGCGGCCATGGCGCTCTGGCAGAGGTTCTGCACACCCTCCATGCGGATGCCCTGATCTGCGGCGGCATCGGCGGCGGCGCTCAGCAGGCCCTGGCCTCTGTAGGCATCCAGCTCTTCGGCGGCGTTTCCGGCAACGCGGACGCGGCTGTGGAGGCCCTGATTTCCGGGAACCTTGCCTATAACCCCGATGTGAAGTGCAATCATCATGGGGAGCACCATCACGAGGAAGGCCACACCTGCGGCAGCCACGGCTGTGGAAATCATTCCTGCGGCAACCACTAAGCCTCTATTTTTAAAGCGGTGAAGCAATTTTGCTTCACCGCCTTTTTCTGCCATTTATGCCTCTTTCAAAGCTTTTGCAAGGCTCTGGGTAACCAGAGCGCACCGATGGGCGGCGATCCGCTCAAAGGTGGGATAGTCCATCTCCGCGCTGTCGTCCGCCTTGTCAGAGATGGCCCGGAGGATCACAAAGGGGAGCTTATTCCGGTATGCCGTCTGGGCAATGGCAGCCCCCTCCATTTCCGTGCACAGGCCGCCTGTCACGGAAATGATCTTCTCCTTCCGTGCCTTTTCCGCTATGAACTGGTCTCCGCTGGCCACCCGTCCGATTCTGGTATGACCGGGGTGCACCGCCTCCGCCGCGTCAAAGGCCAGCCGAATCAGGCCCTCGTCCGCCGGAAAGGCTACGGTATCCATACCGGGAACCTTTCCATAGGGATAGCCAAAGGGCCCGCAGTCAAAGTCGTGGTACATGGCATCCCGGCTGACCACCAGATCTCCAATGTCCAGTTCCGCGCACAGGGATCCCGCAATGCCGGTATTTACCAGATGGGTCACCCCATAGCAGTCACAAAGGATCTGGGCGCACAGGGCAGCATTGACCTTGCCTACCCCGCACTGAACCACAACCACAGCAAGCCCTTCCAGAATGCCTTCATAGAACGTGCTGCCTGCCCGCTCCCGGGCGGTTTTTTCTTTCATAACGCCAAGCAGGGTTTCCACTTCCAGATCCATGGCGCCGATGATTCCAAGCTTCTTCATACGCTTCTCCTTATTCCGGGTACTTCAGGCGGCTGTCATCGATGGTTTCCAGGAGCGCCGCGTATTTTTTGCCCCAGTAGTTTGCCATGGACAGATTCATGTCCAGATAGTTTCCGCAGTCCTTGGGGGCCGCACCGGGCACCTGGCCCCGATAGTCCCGGATAAACCGAAAGCAGTCCCGCACCAGGGGCACAATGTCCCGGGATTCATAGTCACCAATGAGCAGCAGGTAAAAGCCTGTCCGGCAGCCCATGGGGCCAAAGTACAATACCTTATCCTTCCATTGAGGGTCATTTCGCAGATAGGTTGCCCCCAGATGCTCGATGGTGTGCACCTCGGCGGTGTTCATCACCGGTTCCTCGTTGGGTTTCGTCAGCCGCAGGTCGAAGGTGGTGACAGTCTCCGAACCCACCTTGTCCTTTCGGGACACATACAGCCCGGGCTGCAGTTTCAAATGGTCAATGGTAAAGCTTGTAATTTTTTCCATAGCAATCCCTTCCTTTTTGGGCAATCATAGCACAGCTTTTCCGGGTTTGCAACTCATTTCTTTTTGCACCTGCGAAGCCTGAGATATCCGAAAATACCCACAATTCCCAAAATTGCGAAAATCACATGATCCCAATCGATCCTCGGACTGGAGGTAATAAAAATGGCAGTCGGCCCGTCCGCCCCGCCGATGATACCAAAGGAAGCCTCATTGCTCACATTTACAGAAAACAGCAGTGCTACCGCCAGCCGCAGCATCCCATAGTATACAAACCAAAGCCCTGAAGCAATGGCCGCACCCAGGAACGCAAACCGCCAGGGACTTTTCCGGTAGGCAAACTCCTTCATCTGCTCATTCAGCTCTGCCGCCGCCTGTTTCGGTTCTCCCAGCTCCTCATAAATCTGCTCGTCGCTCTGTCCCGCCTCCCTGCGGGCAGAGATGGAGCTTCCAAAATCGCTCATGACCCGTGCCTTTACATCTCGCGGCAGATTCAGCCGCCGCTCCACAGCGTTTACATAACGCTTCATTTTCTTTTCACCATCTGTCATGGCTTCATCCCTCCATCCAGAAACATGGAAACAGTCTGTGTAAAATCCTTCCAGACCAGATACCGGCGGTCTTTTTCCGCTCTGCCTGCCTCGGTGGCCTCATACATCTTCTTTGGGGCCGTTCTCCCCTCACCTTGAGACCATCTGGCACGGATCAGGCCGTCATCCTCCAACCGGTACAAAATGGGATACAGGGTTCCCTCTTTTAAGGTGAGACTCCCCTCCGATCGGGTCTTCAGCTGATTCAGCAGGTCGTATCCGTAGGTCGGTTCATCACAGATCAGGGACAGCACCAGCATTTCCAGCACACCCTTTTTCAGCTGCTGGGTAAATCGATCCTCCATGTGTCGCCTCCCAAATATATTTAGCATTGCTAAGTATTTGTATTATAGCAGGGTCTTGTTCTTCTGTCAAGAGGCAAAGAAAAAAAGAGGGCAGACTGCCCTCTTTTAAAAAACGAATCAGCCGCCCAGCTTTGTCAGCGTGGTTCCCGGATAGTAGTGTGCCAGGATTTCCTGAAAGCTGCTTCCCGTCACTGCCATGGCGTCCGCCCCATACTGGCTCATGCCCACTCTGTGACCGTAGCCCCGGGTAGTGATGGTGATGCTATCCTCCTCTGTCAGCACCGTAAAGGCTGTGGATCGCAGCTTTAGCGCAGAGCGCAGCTGGGTTCCGGTATAGCTTTCTCCACCGATGGTCATGGTATCCACGCCGCCGCCCTCTGTATAGGTAGTCGTGCCGATCCAGGAACGGGGCGAACCGCTGAAATCCGTCCCCAATGCTGCCTGAAATTCCTCCGGAGTGAAGACGACCGTATCCGTATCGTAGGGTGCATCCTCCTCCCCGGGGCTGTCCACCGCCTGCAAATAGGGGTAGTCCGTGCCCCAGACGGCGACCGCATCCTCGGTACTGCCCCCGGAACAGGAAAAGTAGGTCGCCTCGATCAGCTCCTCCCCGTAGGTCAGCACATATCCGGTGGTGGCTCCAATGGCATGGCGAACCTTGTCCACACCCTCCTGGGTGCCGCCTTGGGCCAGATAGTCCTCCTCTGAGATATAGGCCTGACAGCAGCTGGGATTTGTGCAGACGCTACCGTCTCCGTGCTTTCCGTCGGTGACATAGGCCTTTCTGGTATAGGTTCTGGCCACCACCGCCTGGGCCTTCAACGCCTCCATTTCAAAGGAAGCCGGCATCTCCGCCAGAACCACCCCCAGCAGATAGGTGTCCATATCCACCTTTTCCGTTTCCCCGTTCTCCCGGCGCACCATGGCCGTCAGAGGTACAGGCTTGGGGAGCGTCTCCGGGATCGTGGTTTCCGCCACGGTCTCCTCTACGATTCCGGGCGTGCTGTCCTGATATGCCGAAACCATTTGCAGCACCATCCCCGGCAGCACCATTCCCATAAACAGAGCCGCTGCCATATCCTTCCAGATGCCTTTCACCTTCATCCCCTCCTGGGGGACATTCTACCACAATGGGAAAGCCGATTCTGTCGGAACCGGGGATTGGAAATCATCCTGCCCTTCTATCCTCAAGCTCGTGAAAAAAATCCCCGCCGCCTGCAACATTTTCCGCCTTTCAAGCGTATTAATAACAGAGAGGCAAAATATAAGCTAGAGATAAAATAGAGCCTTTCAAAATAAAATCATTTTTATGGGAGAAAAGGTGCAACTTTTCCTTATTTTTATCGTCTATATAAGTAAAGGAACAAAGACAGGAGGCAGGGCATATGAATCATACGGCTGTTTCAGGGCTTTCCTTCGTCCGATTTGGCGATGGATTTGTCCATAATCCCATTGGGAAAAAATGGCCCCTGGGCCGCCGGAAGAAAAATTCCGCAAGCCTTTCCTCCATGGAGCCGCCGGAGGACGTGTTCACCCAGGAAGCCCTTCGGCAATGTCTCCGTTTTTTCTGGCAGGATCTGTCCCCTTTGGAGCAAAAGGTCTTCCTGCGCCGGTACGAATACCTGGATACCACCGCGGAAATCGCGGAACGGTTTGGATTTCCCCAGCGCAGAGTCAAGTCCATGCTCAGCCGGATGCGCCGCGCCCTGCGAAGCAGCATGGCAGCATACGGCCTGACTTAACCATTCATAGGATTTCAGGAAAGGAGCAAAAGTATGGTGTTATATATCATGGCAGGCGCGATGCTGTTCACAGGTGTATTCGCCTTTTTGTACGGCAGATAATGGGCCGAATTCATTGCTATCGCAGACATAAAGAAACCGCCCTGCTCGAAAGCAGGGCGGCTTTATACGCTTGTCAAGAGGGATTAATAATACTTTCTCTTGTTCTTACGAGCAGCTTCAGACTTCTGCTTACGCTTCAGGC
>CAYMWT010000117.1:0-7128 GCA_964394055.1 uncultured Oscillospiraceae bacterium | reverse complement strand
AGCAGAGGACTGAAAATCCTCGTGTCGTTGGTTCGATTCCGACCGGAGGCACCAAAATATTTCTTGCTTTGTTGGAATCGAAGCGATTTGATCCCGACGGTTGGCACCAAGGTTCCGTTTGAAGTCGGAACCGAGATGCGGGTGTAGCTCATCTGGTAGAGCGCCACCTTGCCAAGGTGGAGGTAGCGGGTTCGAGCCCCGTCACCCGCTCCAAGAAAAATAAGGAACGCCCTAGCAGCGTTCCTTGTTTCATATGGTACCGTGGCCAAGTGGTAAGGCAAAGGTCTGCAAAACCTTTATTCCCCAGTTCAAATCTGGGCGGTACCTCCATAGTTAATACCCACTTTAGATGTCAACTGCGAAAAGTTGAATTTAAGGTGGGTATTTCTTTATATACAACAGAAATACAGCACGAAATGTTGCAAGTTTAACGGTGAAATGTTAACACGATTTTATTCGTTTTCATAGATATTTTCCACGGTTTGAAGTACCCACTTTAGATATTGGCTTTTTGAGAAGGGTTAAGTCCTATTTTGTGGGAAATTCAGCAGCGCCCTTTTTCAATTTCCTCAAGAATATCAAAAAGGGCGCAGCTTTTTTATAGAGTTTTCAGAAATTTATCATTTGTGAATCAGCCGGGATTTTTGAGGTCAGCACCTCAAGAATCCCGGCTTTTTTGTTTTTCAAAAAGGGCGCTGGTTCTCAGCCCCCGATTCTAAGCCGCTCTCCTGTCACTCAGGAGGGTGGCTTTTTTCGTTTTCAGGAAGAACTTTCCGTGCGTTCAAAAAGGACGCCGGAGGAAATGGAGGAAAATGTGGAGAACACGAAAGAAACAAGTTTCAAGCACAGCAGAACCAGACCGGAGTACCGCACGCATACCGGGCCTCCTGCCCTGGCGGAGAAACCCGTCTGTACGGCTTCTCCGTTGTGTGAGGGATGCCCCTTTCCTGGACATGGTTTTCTATGTCAGGGTGGGGATGGTGACTGTATGCGAACACGAATGGAAAAAATTCGAGCTAAGGAGGAAAGCAAATGAATGTACCATTTCCAAGCCGTGCGCAGGTGGAGTTTACCCGGAGCTGCTACCCGCCCGGTACCCGAATTGAACTGAACCATATGGACGATCCCTATGCGGTGCCTCCGGGAACCCGAGGTACCGTGAGATACGTGGATGACGGTGGTTCAGTCTGGACTGCCTGGGACAATGGGAGAAGTCTGGCACTCATCCCCGGCGTGGACAGCTTCAGAAAGCTGACGCAACAGGAAATTGCCCATGAGAAGGGCATGACCATGGAGGGAATGAGCCTATGAGTATCCGTGAGATTTCAGTGGATAAGCTCCGCCGGATGGAGGATCAGGAAGGGCTCATCATCCAGGGCTGCGGCGGAGACCTGCAGGAGTGGGTGGATGGGATCAATGAGATTCTGACCGAAGAGGGTATTCTGAAAAAGGGCACCAAGTTTGAGGACGTATACTCCTTTCAGCGTGGAGAGGTAACCTGCCTGCTGTTCCCCTTCAAGGATGACGTTCCATTGGATGTAGGCAAGCTGGCAATGTGGAGACTGCAGACATACCAAGCATTCGGCAGCACATGGCTGTCTGACTATGTTCCCAATGAACTGGGTGGTTTCCTTCCCCAAAAGCCTGACTGCTCTCTCAAATGCTGCGATGGGAACATATTTAACATCATGGGGAAGGCAAGTCAAACACTGCGAGCGCATCGTATGAAGGAAGAAGCACAAGAGATGCGTGACAGAGTTATGCAGTCCGGCAGCTATGGTGCCGCTCTGAGAATTATTGGGGAGTATGTCAATATTACCTTTGATTCCCAGAGTATGGAATCCGAGAACTGGGATATGGAAATGCAGTAAGCCGTTATGGAATCCGAAAGGAAACCATAACGGCTTTTTGCGTTCAGTCCCAAGTGTGCCGAGCATGATAGGCATCCATTTCTCTGTCGTACCGAAAATGGACACTGGCGATTGGATCGCCCTTCAGGATGGCGGAATATGCCTTCATATGAATATCGGTCAGTTCCCTGTCGTGGAAGAACAGGTTAGAGGAAATGGTCAGGGCAAAGGCAGCGTCCGGGTACTTCTTTTCCAGGGCGGGACGCTGGTCATCACGGGCACCAAGCAGTTCCCTGACTCCGGGAATCTGTCCAAGGGCAGCGGTTTCCTTCTGCTGGTAGTATTCTCTGGAATGTGAGGCTGGGGTAGTGCTGACAGATGTGTTCATATTCTTTCTCTCCTTTTCGGGCACACACTGTTGAGTATTATAGCACGGAAAAATTTTGAGGACAAGACTTGACATTTGGAAAAGCCTTGTTCCACCGGTTTACACAAGGATCATATCACAGGAACAGTCCCTTAAAACGGGAGTAAATCCTAAACACAATCACCGGAAAGGAGGTGATGCAAATGAAAAATCAGTACGCCTTCAAGGATAGGCGCAGCTCCATTGAGAAGGTAAATCACTTTGGCCGATACCACTGCCTGACCACAGGCGCGGTACCGGCCTTTTCTCTTTGGAATGGAGGCGGATAACCTATCAGAACACCCATTGGACGAGTCGGCAACAAGAGTAACCTTTTGCCGATTCTCTACGGCGTATTCCCAACGAAATTCGAACGCTTTGTAGATATCTTTGGCGGCTCCGGTGCTGTGCTGCTGGGGATGGAGCCTTGTAAATTTGAAGTCTATAACGACATTGACGAGGAACTGGTCAATCTCTTTCGCTGTGTCCGGGATCGGCTTCTGGAGCTTTTGCTGGAACTGGGGCTGCTGCCCCTGAACTCCCGCTCGGAGTTTCAGGAGTGGCTGCACTTCACCACCGGTGAGGACAGAGTGGTAAAGCACCTGCCTACCCAGGTGGAGATCCTTGACCGTCTTATTCCCAGGGAATGGGCGGAGGAAATGAAAGCGGTTCTGCAAAAACGGGCAGACCACCGGGATGTGCGGCGGGCAGCAGCGTACTTTATGCGGGTGCGCGCAAGCTATGCCAGCGTAGGCAGAAGTTTTGCCTGTCAGCCCTTTAATGTCTTTACCGTGTTCGCTCAGCTGCGGGAAATGTCCTCCCGGCTGTCAAATGTCATTATTGAGAACCAGAGCTTCGAGAATCTCATTCCCCACTATGACCGGAAGGAAACCTTCTTTTACGGCGACCCTCCGTACTTTAACAGCGAGTACGTCTATGATGCGGAGTTTGGCTGGGAAGATCATGTGCGGCTGCGAGATACCCTGGCAAAGTGTCAGGGCAAGTGGCTCATTTCCCAGGCTGATTTCCCGGAGGTGCGGGAGCTATTCAAGGACTATTTTATTTTGGCGTTTCGGCGCATCCACTCCATGGCCCAGCGGACAAACCCCGGCAGTCAGTTTGGGGAGTTGCTTATCGGCAACTACGATCTGCTGGAACGGGAGCGGGAGCAGCCACAACAGATGGGCATGGACGAAATGCTTGGCCAGCCCATCGACGAAGAACAAATTTTAAAGGAGCGAATTATACCATGCAAAAATCGAACAATATGACCCAATGCGTTTTTATCGCGGTTCCAGCGGATCTGCTGGAGGAAGTAGGCATTGACGACCCCTCCGATGTGCAGATGTGGGCCACAGATGGACGGCTCATCGTGGAACCTGTGGACGAGGTGGAAGAAGATATTCTCCAAATGGGCTACACATCTTTGGAGGATTTCCTGGAGAGCCTGAGTCCCAGAAATCAGTATGATGCCCTGTGCTTCCTGTCCATGCTCCAGGCAGAGCGTGAAGGGAGCGCATTCTCGGAGGATTGCGAATGACAAAACCGTCTGAATACCGGGTGGTGTATATGGAACCGGGAAAGCCTGCCGTCGAAAAGAAGATCGGGACAGACCTTCGAGACCTGCAGGCCGAGGTGGGAGGGCTCATTGAATGCATTTATAACCGGGACGGAACTCTCATCGTGGCAAACGATGAGGGAAAACTCCTGGGGATGGAGGGAAACCGGCGGCTCGGCAATGGCACGATCATTGCCGGGCCGTTTTTCGTTATCGGGGATGCCGGAGAGAACTTCCGCTCCCTGACGGATGCCGAGGTCAACCGGTACCTTCAGGTATACGCAAAACCCCAGCAGATTTCCCCGAAGGAAGTGCAGGCGGACATGGGCTTCACATTTTACTGTTTATGAGGTGCACTATGAAAATCAAAGCAAAAATTGACCGTATGGTGAATGCGGGAAATGTCAAGGCCATTGCCTCGGTGTCCCTGGATGGGCAGTTTGTGGTGAAGAACCTGAAGGTCATGGACGGGAAAAAGGGCTTGTTCGTCTCCATGCCCCAGGAAACCTTTACCGGAAAGGATGGGCAGAAGAAGTACAGCAACACCTTCTTCGCTCTGACCAATTCCGCAAAGCTGGAGCTACAGCAGGCCGTGTTGGACACCTACCAACAGCAGCTCGACCCCAGCTATGTGCCGAAGCAAAGCTATGACCACCAGAGCTTCCCCCAGGAGATCCAGCGTCAGCGGGAGTTTTACCCACAGCCGGAATATTCCCCACAGTACCGGGAGCCTCAATACCCGGATTGGGTGAATAACTGCGATGATGGAATGTTGCCCATGGATATGGGCGGGATGTAAAAAGCCCATGAAATGATCTATTGCCTCTGTGAAAAACACAGGGGCTAATTTTATATCCAAGAAAGGATGAACGAATGCGTATAAATTTGAAACGATGTATTTCCCTGCTTCTGGCCCTTGTGCTTCTCGTTGGCATGATTCCCACGGCCTATGCCACAGAAACGGTTACCGGAAGCACTGCACCGGAGGAAACAATCTCCGAAGGGACGGAGGCAACAGAGGCGACATCGCCCACAGACCCCAGTGAGTCTACGGAGCCAGCAGAAAAACCAGATCCGCTGGATGAAGTTGTGGATGAGGACTTGTCTGCTATCAGTGCCATGTCCATCGGCAGCACCCAGGGCAACATTATGCTCTTTGATTTTGCCGACAATGGCAACTATACCACCGTCCTCAATTCCCAGGTGTCTTGCACCTATAAACCCAACGGCACCGACACCACCCGGACGGCCTACATCAAAAATCTGGGATGGCATTTTGCAAGATACGGTGGCGTTGCCCACCCGGACGAGCCTCTGCATTGCATTGAGCCATGGCGCAACTATGGTGCCAGTACCTCCGGCAACTCTGTGGACCGGGACGTGACCCTCAGTGGCAGCGGCAGCACTTTCGGCAGCAATGTGTGGTACGCTTTACCCTCCGCCCGGAGAGAGGCAATTGGCCTTATTTTGCTGTACAGCAATCAGATGTGGGATCACTCCATCAGCGTGACCACCACAAAGAAGGACAGCAACCCCAATGTGCCCCTGCGGATCGCTACCCAGTTCCTCATTTATGAGATTGTGTGTGGCCTGCGAGACCCCGACACCTTTGAGAGAAACTACGCCAATGAGTGCGGGACTTCCGGGGATGTGTTCTACAACGCTGGATCGTCTTCTGTTTCCGGATTTTCTTCAAACTATAACACACTGGTAGCAAATATCCAGGCGGCAAAGACGATTCCCAGTTTCACATCCGCATCCAGCGGCAGCGCACCCACTATTACCCTCAAGGGGGAGGAGACCTCGGTTACAGATACCAACGGTGTTCTGAGCAACTGGAGTTTCGCGGATGGAAATGGTGCGGAGTTTTATAAGTCGGGCAATACCTTGTACATCACCCAGACAGGAACCATTTCGGAATCGACGGTGTTCAAGGCCACTCGAAATCTTCCCTCTGCTGGCAGCTCCACCTATAATCTGTGGTACATGACGGGCTCCAGTTACCAGACCACGATATCCCTCGCTAGCCCCTCCAATAGCAGCCTCAACGCTTACTTTAAGCTGAAAGCGGTTCCTCAGACGGGAAATATCAGCCTGACGAAAACCACGGAGGACGGTAAGAACCTGTCTGGCTGGCGATTTGGGATTTACTCCAATTCTGCCTGTACCAGCCTGGTATCTGGACCCCATACCACTAACTCCAGCGGCAAGATTTCCGTGACTGGGCTGACTGCTGGAACTTACTACGTTAAGGAACTGGGGCATACGGATTCCGCCATAAACGCTCTGTATACCTGCGCCAGCACCAACCCGCAAAAGGTGACGGTCACCAGCGGCGGCACTGCTTCGGTTCGCTTTGAAAACAAGCTAAAGACCGGTGGCCTAAGCCTGATCAAAACTACGGAGGATGGTAAGAATCTTTCCAGTTGGCGTTTTGGAATTTACAGTGACAGTGGCTGCTCCAATCTGGTATCCGGGCCGCATACCACAGATGCCAGCGGCAAAATCTCTGTGACTGGATTGAATCCTGGAACTGTGTATGTGAAAGAACTGGGGCATACGGATTCCGCTATCAATGACCTCTACACCTGCGCAAGCACCAATCCGCAGAAGGTGATCCTCACCGCTGGACAAACCTCTTCCGTCAGCTTCGAGAATAAGCTGAACACAGGTGGCGTGAAACTGGTAAAGTCCACGAACACCGGGAAAAACCTGGGAGGCTGGAAGATCGGCCTTTACACAGATTCTGCCTGCACCAAGGCTGTGTCTGGTTCTCCCTTTACCACCGGGGAGGACGGGAGTGTAACTGTCCCAGGCTTGCAGCCGGGTACGTTGTATGCAAAGGAGCTTCCCTCCGACGATCCCTATTGGAAATGCGATACTGCTGTAAAAACGGTCACTGTGGCAACCAGTCAGACTGCCACGGTGACCTTTTCTAACACCCACAATGGCCGGGGGAAGATCATCAAGGTCATGCCGGATGGCGGGGACGTATCTGGATGGAAGTTTGAGATTTCCTCTAGTGATGGAAAGCTTCTGGGAACCTACACCACGGGCGAAGATGGCACGATCCTGACAGACTATCTTCTCCCCGGAGAGTATACCGTCAAGGAGATCATTCCAGAGGGCAGCCCCTACATCTGCGATCTGCCCAATCCGAAAACCGTCACGGCAGAAGCGGGGAAACCGGCGGAGGTAACATTTACCAATCGTCTCAAGCCCGGTGAAATCTCCATTCAGAAGGTGGACACCAGAGGAAATCCTTTAGCCGGAGCGGAGTTTCTGCTGGAATGGTCCATAGACGGCAGCGTGTG
>CAYMWT010000116.1:0-7172 GCA_964394055.1 uncultured Oscillospiraceae bacterium | reverse complement strand
TGCCCTATGGCCCTTCCTGACAATTTAACGCCTCCCCAGCACATTGCCATCATTATGGACGGCAACGGCCGCTGGGCGAAGCAGCGGGGTCTGCCCCGCACGGCCGGACACGCCGCTGGTGCGGAGGCCTTCCGGCGGATCGCAAACTATTGCCGCACCTTGGGCGTCCGGTACCTGACGGTATACGCTTTTTCCACGGAAAACTGGAAACGCTCTGCCCAGGAAGTGGCGGGGATCATGAAGCTGCTGCGCCGGTATCTGGAGGAAGCCCTTCAGGATATGGATAAAAACCGGGTCTGCTTCCGCTTCTTTGGAGACCTGACAAAGCTCAGCCCGGAGCTGCAAAAGCTCTGCGCCGACGCGGAAAACCGTTCCAGGGATTATGACGTCCAGGTCAACTTCTGCCTGAACTATGGGGGTCGGGACGAGATCGTACAGGCCTCCCGGCACTTTGCCCAGGATGTGGCCGCAGGAAAATATCGGCCGGAGGAGCTGACGGAGGAGCTGTTTTCCACCTATCTCTACTCAAAGGATGTGCCTGACCCGGAGCTGATCATTCGGCCCTCGGGAGAACTGCGAACCAGCAATTTCCTGCCCTGGCAGTCCGCTTACTCGGAATATGTATTTATGAATGTATTGTGGCCCGATTTTTCCCCGGAGCATCTGGATCAGGCCATTGCAGAATATCACCGGCGAAATCGCCGCTTTGGAGGGACATAGAAAATGAAGACCCGTATTATTTCCGCGGCGGTGCTGGTGCCGGTTTTGATCATCATTCTCCTGGCAGCGCCTGAGATCCTGGCGGCTCTGGTTTTGGGTATGCTGCTTGCCATTGCCGCCTATGAGCTGCTGTACCGTACCGGCCTTGTCAAGCAGGTGCGGCTGGTGGCGTACTCCGCAGCGATGGCATTTGCCATTTCCATGTGGAGCTACTGGGGGGCAGCCAGAGCCTACTTCCTGCTTTTGGTTATTATCTTCTATGGCCTGATGTTCATGGAGATGATGATGGATCACATCAAGGTGCATTTTGAAACCGTGGGCATGTGCTTCATGGCAGGCATCATCATTCCCTATCTGCTCAGTGCTCTGATCCGGATTCTGATGCTGAACAACATCGGACGGTATGTGATCCTGATTCCCTTTGTGGTGGCGTTTATGTCGGATGCGGGGGCTTACTTTGTGGGCCTGAAATTTGGCAAGCACAAGCTGGCCCCGGTGGTCAGCCCCAACAAAACCATTGAAGGGGTTCTGGGCGGCATGGCATCAGCAACGGTGAGTATGCTGATTTACGCCTTTATTCTGGATCTGCCCCTGCGCTGCAACGTAAACTACGGCTTTGCCATCCTTTATGGCCTGATCGGCTCCCTTGTGGGCACCTTCGGCGATCTGAGCTTCTCGGTGATCAAGCGGCAGACCGGCATCAAGGACTATGGCAATCTCATTCCCGGCCACGGCGGCGTGCTGGATCGGTTTGACTCTCTGACATTGGTAGCGCCTCTGATGGAAGTGCTGATTTTGCTGATGCCCATTATTATTTCGTAAAGGATAAGCATATGGTACATTGTGTAAGCATTCTCGGCTCCACCGGCTCCATCGGAAGACAGACCCTGGATGTGATCAGCCGTCTGCCTGACATCCGGGTTGCGGCCCTGACGGCTGGGTCAAGCGTGGAGCGGATGGAGGAGCAGTGCCGTGCCTTTCACCCAAAGCTTGCGGTCATGGCAACGGAGGCAGCGGCCAAAGACTTGAAAGCCCGAATTTCTGACCTGGAAACCCAGGTGTCCTGGGGTGAGGAAGGACTGCTGGAAGCGGCCACCATGGAGGAGGCCGACTGTGTAATCACCGCTGTGGTGGGCATGGTGGGCCTGAAGCCGACCCTGGCAGCCATCCGGGCAAAAAAGCGAATCGGCCTTGCCAACAAGGAAACCCTGGTCTGCGCCGGAGAGCTGGTGATGGCAGAGGCGGAGAAGTATGGCGCGGAGATCATTCCTGTGGACTCCGAGCATTCCGCCATTTTCCAGTGCCTCATGGGCTGCGGAGACCGGCGGGAGATCAAACGGCTGATTCTGACCTGCTCTGGCGGCCCCTTCTTTGGGAAGACACCGGAGGAGCTGAAGACCGTGACCAAGGCCGACGCTCTGAAGCATCCCAACTGGAAGATGGGAGCAAAGATCACCATTGATTGCGCAACCCTGATGAACAAGGGCCTGGAAGTGATCGAAGCCATGCGGCTGTACCGGGTGCCCCTTGACAAGGTGGATGTGGTCATCCATCGCCAGAGCATCGTTCACAGCATGGTGGAGTTTACCGACGGCGCGGTGATGGCCCAGTTGGGAACCCCGGATATGCGGCTGCCCATTCAGCTGGCCCTGACCTATCCCAACCGGATTCCCTGTCCGGTGGAGCCTCTGGATCTGCTTGGCTGTGGGAATCTGTCCTTTCAGAAGCCGGACATGGAAAGCTTCCCCTGTCTGGCACTGGCTTACCGCTGCGCAAGGCAGGGAGGCACGGCCTGTCCTGCCATGAACGGCGCCAATGAGGAAGCGGTGGCCATGTATCTCCGGGACGAGATCGGCTTCTATGACATCTATGCCCTGGTATCCCGGGCGGTGGAGCTGGTGCCCTTTGTGGAGAATCCCACTCTGGAAGAGATTTTGGAAAGCGACCGCCTGGCACGGGAAGCGGCGCATACCCTGTCCCGGGAGAAGCACAAAAGCTAGGGAACCTCTGAATAAATTGTCTGCGGCTGAGCAGCGAATCTTTTGGCCCAGACGTTCCGTTTGAAAAGTGGGAAATACATCCAGTATTCCGCCACTTTCCAAACTTTCGTCTGAGCCAAAATCTTCTGCTGTCAGCTCTTGCCGATTTAATCAGAGCTTCCCTAGGTATAATATAGTGCGTGTTTCTCAAGTATAAGCGAGGCGATTTTATTTATGAGCATTCTGTTTGCGATTTTACTGTTTAGTTTCCTGATTTTCATTCATGAGCTGGGTCACTTTGTGGCGGCGAAGCTTTCCGGTGTCCAGGTCAACGAATTCGCCCTGTTCATGGGCCCTGCCCTGTGGCAGAAGCAGAAAGGGGAGACCCTATATTCCCTCCGCCTGATCCCCATTGGGGGCTACTGCGCCATGGAAGGGGAGGACGGCGGCAGCGACAATCCCCGGGCCTTTGACAAGGTCGCGTGGTGGAAGCGGCTGATCATTCTGGTGGCCGGCGCTGCCATGAATTTCCTGGTGGGCGTATTGCTGATGGCGATTATTTCCCTGCCCGTGCAACGGACGGTGGTTCCTGTGATTTCCTCCTTTGAGGAATACGCCACGGTGAACGGTTCGGATGGCCTTCAGATAGGGGATCGGATCCTGAAGGTGGACGGAGAAAGGCTGTACACCCAATCCGACTTTTCCCTGATTCTGAACCTGAATCCCGGGGATACCCACGATCTGGTGGTGGAACGGGATGGCCGGAAGGTTACTTTGAATAACCTGAAAATGGAGAGACACCCGGTTACGGATGAAGATGGGAACACCAATCTGCTCTTTGGCATGAATTTTACCATTGCCGATCTGAGCCTGGGGGAGAGACTCCACTATGGATGGATGCAGTCCCTGGATTCTGTGCGTCTGGTACGGCTGAGTCTGCAAATGCTGTTTACCGGTCAGGCGGGACTTTCTGATATGTCCGGCCCTGTGGGCATCGTTCAGCAGATGTCCGTAGTAGCGGACGCGTCTCCAACCCGTTTCGCGGCGATGATGAACCTATTGTATTTCGGCGGCTTTATTGCCATCAACCTGGCGGTGATGAACCTGCTGCCCATTCCGGCATTGGACGGCGGACGGGTATTCTGTCTGCTTCTGACGGCGGCGGTGGAGGGGATCACCCATAAGAAAATCAACCCCAAATATGAGGGATATATCCACGGTACCGGCATGCTTTTGCTGCTGGGTCTGATGGCAATTGTGATGTTTAAAGACATTTTTGTACTGTTCAAGGGGTGAAGAATATGACAAGACAGATTCTGGTAGGCGGCGTGCCCATTGGCGGCGGCGCTCCCGTTGTGATTCAGTCTATGCTCAATACAAAAACCACGGATGTGGAGGGGAGCCTCAGCCAGATCCGGGCTATGGCAGCGGCCGGGTGTCAAATTGCCCGGCTGGCGGTGCCCAACATGGAGGCGGTTCCCGGCTTCCGGGAGATCTGCCAGGAAAGCCCCCTGCCTCTGGTCGCGGATATCCACTTTGATTACCGCCTTGCCATTGCCGCCGCGGAGGCTGGGGCATCCAAGATCCGGATCAATCCCGGCAACATCGGCGGAGAGGATCGGGTAAAGGCCGTGGTGGACGTGTGCAAGGACAAGCACATTCCCATCCGCATCGGCGTCAACGGCGGCAGCCTGGACAAGGCCCTGCTGGAAAAATACGGCCATCCCACGGCGGAGGCTCTGGTGGAAAGCGCCTTTCAGCATTTGGAACTGCTGGAAAAGCAGGGCTTCTATGACACCTGCGTGTCTATGAAGTCCTCCACGGTACCCACCATGGTGGCTGCTGCCCGGCTGTTCCGGAGCAAATGCGACTATCCCATCCATATCGGCGTGACGGAGACAGGGCCTGTCCGTCAGGGCCTGATCAAATCCGCTATGGGCATCGGCGCTCTCCTGCTGGATGGCATCGGAGATACCCTTCGGGTCAGTCTTACCGATGATCCCGTTCAGGAGGTATACGCCGCAAAGGATATTCTCAAAGCGGCGGGCCTTCGCAAGGAGGGCGTGAATATCGTCTCCTGTCCCACCTGCGGCAGAACCCGGATCGATTTGATCGGTCTGGTAAATCAGGTGGACGAGGCCCTGAAGGACTGCAAGAAGCCCATTACCGTGGCTGTCATGGGCTGTGTTGTCAACGGCCCCGGAGAGGCCCGGGAGGCGGACATCGGCATCGCCGGAGGCGACGGCTGGGGAATGCTCTTTGAAAAGGGAGAGCAGGTGGAGCAGCTCCCCTATGAGGAGCTGCTGCCTGCACTGCTCAAGCGCATTGATCAGATGTAAGATTTGCCCGGAAAACCCTGTTCCAATGAGGTAACCATGAGCGAAGAAGTTTACTTTCTGAATATGTTTCCGGACTATGAGCCGCCTGAGGAGCTGCATACCGCGCTTTCTCAGGCGGCTATCGCTGCTGCGGACATTGATCCCGGCTCCCGCAGCGTGTCCGTGGCGGTACACAGCAAGGTCTATGTGCCCAGGCGTTGGCTTTCCCGGGCGGAAAAGGACATTGCCTCTGCATATGGCTTGACGAAGCTCAGCATTACGGCTACCCACCCGGCATCGGAGCTGCAAAAAATCGAGCCGGAGGAGCTGATGCAGCTGTTTGTCAGCCGGGATTCCATGGCCAGAGGCTCTCTCGCCGGCGCCAAGTGGAGCTGGCAGGGTACGAATCTGAATGTCAAGCTGGTGGCAAACGGCAAGGATGCTCTGCTGAAGCTGGTTCCCGGCATTGAGGAGGCTCTGCGCCAGCGGTTTGCCACGGATGTTACCATCTCAATTGAAGCGGGAGAAGCACTGGAAGGGAAGGCACTGTTCGATGCCATGGCCTCCATGCGGGAGAAGAGCCTGGAAGCCATGCCCGCTCCATCTCTTCGTCAGGAGAAGCAGCAGACGAAGACCGGGCCTACCGCTGACGATATGCTCTACGGCAAGCCCTTCCGGGGCACGGCGGTGCCTATGAGGGATCTGTCCCTGGATATGGGCAGCGTCATCGTAGAGGGCCGGGTCTTCAATGTGGATCACAAGGAGCTGAAGAAGCGGAACGCCTGGGTCATCAAGTTCGACATGACCGACAATACCGGCTCCATCCGCATCAGCCGGTTTATGGACGCCGGGGAGGCGAAGCCCTTCCTGGACAATGTCAGGCCCGGCGTGGTTCTGCGGATTCAGGGCAGATTGACGGAGGATCGGTTTGAAAACGATACGGTGCTAAAGCCCTTTGCCATGACCACCGGCTCCATGCCCAAGCGCCAGGATACGGCCCCCGGGGAAAAACGGGTGGAGCTCCATTTACATACCCTGATGTCCAACATGGACGCCCTGACCAATACCGCCGACGCCATCTATCAGGCGGCGGCCTGGGGTCACAAGGCCATTGCCATCACAGATCACGGCTGCTGCCAGTCCTTTACCGATGCCCTGCACACCGTGGAAGGGAAAAAGCCGCCCAAGGTGGCTGGTACAGACGAGATCATCAAGATCCTCTACGGTTGTGAGGGCTACTATGTCAACGATGTGGACGACCGAATCGTGGTTCACGGAGAGCAGGACATGGACTTCCACCAGGAGTTCGTGGCCTTCGACCTGGAAACCACAGGCCTGTCCTCCCGAACGGACCGGATCATTGAGATCGGCGCGGTGATCCTGAAGGACGGGAAAGAGATCGACCGGTTCCAGACCTTTGTGGATCCGGAGCGACCTCTGGAACGGAAGATCGTGGAGCTGACGGGCATTACCGACGAGATGCTTCAGGGTGCACCAAAAATCGAAGAGGTGCTGCCAAAGTTCCTGAAGTTCATCGGAGGACGGGTGCTGGTGGCCCACAATTCGGACTTCGATACCGGCTTTATCCGGGCGGAGTGCGCCCGACTGGGATATGAATACAACTTCACGGCGGCGGATACCCTGATCCTGTCTCAGAATCTCCTGTCTCACCTGAATAAATTCAAGCTGAATCTGGTGTCCGATGCCCTGAACCTGCCGGACTTCAACCATCATAGGGCGGGAGACGACGCCATGACCTGTGGCCTGATCATGACGAAGCTCATGGAAAAGCTGGAGCAGGAGCATGATATCCACACCCTTCAGACCATCAATCCGGCCATGATGGGCCTCCGGGCCAAGGGGCATATCACCGACCGCCAGGCAAGGCATATCATCATCTTTGCCAAAAATCAGGTGGGTCTGCGAAACCTCTACCATCTGATTTCTGACGCGAACCTGAAATACTTCCGTCGGGTACCCAGAATCCCCAAATCCGAGCTGATGGAAATGCGGGAGGGTCTGATCATCGGCTCCGCCTGTGAGGCGGGCGAGCTGTTCCAGGCGGTATTGGAGCGGAAGAGCGAGGACGAGCTGAAGCGGATCGCCTCCTTCTATGACTTCCTGGAGATTCAGCCCCTGGACAACAATAAGTTTA
>CAYMWT010000115.1:0-7248 GCA_964394055.1 uncultured Oscillospiraceae bacterium | reverse complement strand
CGGAGATCTTATACAGGTCGGACTTTGCCATGAGGGGGGTCTTGGTTAGCAGATATCCCCGCTTCTGCTCCTCGTCTTCTACCCAGCGCTGGAGAGTCTGGATAACTCTGGCACCCTTGGGAAGCAAGATGGGCAGGCCTTGGCCGATATAGTCCACGGTAGTGAAGAATTCCAGCTCCCGACCCAGCTTGTTGTGATCCCGCTTCCGGGCCTCCTCCTGACGGGCCAGGAAATCGGTGAGTTCATCCTTGGAGGGGAAGCCGATGCCGTAAATTCTCTGAAGCATTTTCCGCTTGGAATCGCCACGCCAGTATGCGCCGCAGGAGGAGGTGAGTTTGAAGCCGTTGTGCTTTACACGACCGGTGTGATCCAGGTGGGGACCGGCGCACAGGTCGGTGAATTCGCCCTGAGTATAGAAGGAAATGGTGGCGTCTTCGGGAAGGTCTTCAATCAGCTCTACCTTATAAGGCTCGTTCTTTTCCTGCATATAGGCGATGGCCTCTTCCCGGAGCTTTTCGCTGCGGACGATAGAGAGTCGCTCCTTGCAGATTTTCTTCATCTCCGCCTCAATCTTCTCCAGGTGCTCCGGGGTGAAGGTGAAGGGGGCGTCAAAGTCATAGTACCAGCCCTCGTCAATGGCGGGGCCGATGGCAAGCTGGACCTCGGGCCACAGACGCTTGACGGCCTGGGCCATGATGTGGGAGCAGGAGTGCCAGTAGGTTTTCCGGTACTCGGGGTTTTCAAAGGTGTACAGGTTTTCGTTTTCCATAGGGTTTACCCTCCTTCATATTTGGGGGCAGAATAAAAAATCCCACCCCTGACAAGATCAGGGGTGGGATACTAATTTTATAGCATTCCACGGTTCCACCCTGGTTACGATGAAAAACATCGTCACTCATTGACGCGGTAACGGGCGCACCCGGCATGGCATTTCCACCAATGCGGCTCGGAAGTGGTATCATCTCCGGCAGGATTGCAGGGCCATTTCAGCATCCAGGCCCCTCTCTGGGCAGCTGCAAGGAGACGCGTGTCTTCGTCATTGCTTTTCTGGTAAGAAATTTAGCACATTTTTTTTGGAAAGTCAATCCCCGGAGAGAGAAAAAATCCTGTCGAAACCTGAAGAAGGGCGGCGAAAGCCGGAAGCGGGGTTGTCATAAAACAAAGGTGACAAAATTTTATTTAAGATTACATAATGTGACAAGTTATGGAAACAAATGTAACTATTTGATACCATATATTGATATATTTCAGCAGGCTTCGACGAGATATAGTTTTTGAGTTAACATAATTTACGAACAAATAATATGTAAAAAGATGTAGAAAAACGTAAAAACACAAGAAATACTTGACTTTTTGAGACAATTTGATATAATAACGCCATGAGATCCACGGGATGTAAAAGGTTACAGACCTGGCTCTCACGGATGGTAACGATCTTGTTACAATTTGGATGCGGAGGGAGAGAAAGCCATGTATGGGAAGGAACGCGGGCGCTCCAGGAGAGGACGCGGCTGCATATATTTCGCCGCGCTGGGGCTGACCGCCGTACTGGCACTGTCCCTGCTGATCCAGACCGTATCCGCCAAAACCTACGTCATCACCGACGGAGATCGGGTCGTTACCTATACCTCCTTTGCCACGGATCCCGATGAGGTGCTGGGGCAGATGGGGCTGTCTCTTGGAGAGGGAGACAGCTACACCACCGAGGCGGTGGAGGGCGGGTCCGCCATCACCATTCAGCGAACCCGGGATGTGACTATCCAATACCACGGGCAGACCATGCTGGTGTCCGGTTCCGGCGAGACGGTAGGGGAGCTGCTGTCCCGGCTGAATCTGGGGATCACCGGAGAGGACATGGTCTCCTGTGGGTTGGATGAGAACACCTTCGAAGGAATGGAAATCCGCATTGACCGGGAGATCACCCGGGAGGAAATCTACACCAGGGTGATCCCCCATGAGGTGCAGCGCTGCCGGGATGCCTCCCTGCCGGAGGGCATGGAGGAGGTGCTGATTGAAGGTGTGGACGGGGAAATGGCCTGCGTGGCCACGGTGACCTACCGCAACGGAGAGGAGATTCAGCGGAAGGTGGACAGCGAGACGGTGCGCAAAGCGCCTGTAACGGAGATCATCGGCGTTGGCACCGGAGAAGGCCTTGGGGAGCCGGAATCCGACGAGCTGCCGGTAATCGGCGACGGCTACATAACCCTGCCCACCGGGGAGGTGCTGACCTACTACAAAACGGACACCATACGGGCAACGGCCTATACTCACACCGACGAGGGCTGCGACCGGATCACTGCCACCGGAACGCCTGTCCATTGGGGCACGGCGGCAGTGGATCCCAGGTATATTCCCTACGGTACCCGGATGTTCATTATGGCCAGCGACGGAAGCTACGTCTATGGCCTGACCGTGGCGGAGGACTGCGGCGGAGACATCAAGGGCGACCGGATCGATCTGTACATGCCCACCTTTGACGCGTGCATGGACTTTGGACGCCGCCGGTGCACCGTATATTTTCTGGGCTGACAGTCTTGGGGAGAATTCATATTGCAAACCCGCTCTTCTTCTGATATGATAAAATCAGAAGAAGGGCGGTGTTTTTTTGATCGATGTATGTGATGTTCATGTGATGAAGCCGTTGCTGGAAAGCCATGGCTTTCATTTTTCCAAGGCGAAGGGCCAGAATTTCCTCATTGCCTCCTGGGTGCCCCAGGCCATCGCGGAAAAGGCCGGGGTGGACGAAACCGCCGGTGTCCTGGAGATCGGCCCGGGCATCGGGAGCCTGACCCAGCAGCTGTGCCTCCGGGCGGGAAAGGTGTGCGCCGTAGAGCTGGACACCAGGCTGAAGCCCATTCTGGGAGAGACGGTGGGAGAATTTCCCAATCTGGAAATTCTCTGGGACGATGTGCTGAAGCAGGACATTCCGGCCCTGGTAAAGGAAACCTTCGGGGGACTGCGGCCGATGGCCTGCGCCAACCTCCCTTATTATATTACCTCCCCCATTCTCTCCGCCCTGCTGGAAGTGGAGTGCTTCGACTCTGTCACCGTCATGGTGCAGAAGGAGGTGGCCCAGCGGATCGCAGCGGCCCCGGGGACGGCGGACTACAGCGCCTTTACGGTGTTCTGCCAGTATTACGCCCAGCCGGAGCTGCTGTTTGAGGTTCCGGCCCATTGCTTCCTGCCCCAGCCCAAAGTGACTTCCGCGGTGATCCAGCTGAAGGTACGAAAGGAAAAGCCCTGGGATATGGAAGACGAGGATATCTTCTTCCGGGTGGTGCGGGCCAGCTTTGCCATGCGCCGGAAAAAGCTGAGTAATGGTCTGGCCGCGGGTTTTCCTGAGCTGGGGAAAAGGGGAGCGGCGGAGGTGATCGCCCGGGCAGGCTTCCCGGAGAGCGTCCGGGGAGAGACCCTGTCCATCCCGGAATTTGGACGCATTGCCAGGGAGATCACAGCGTGGAAGGAGGCAAGGTAACATGGTGGAATTTCTGTTTCTGGATTTGGATGATACCATTCTGGACTTTCACAAGGCGGAACGGCTTGCGGTGAGCAAAACCATCCGGGACTTCGGGGTGGAGCCGACGGAGGAGATCCTATCCCGATATCATGTGATCAACAAGGCCCACTGGGAAAGATTGGAACGGGGAGAGATCACCCGGGAGGAGGTGCTGGTGAATCGGTTCGCGGTGCTGTTCCGGGAGCTGGGGAAGGATGTTGACCCCACAGCCTGCGCCAGAGCCTATGAGGGAAACCTGTCCCAGGGCCACTATTTCCTCCCCGGGGCGGAGGAGGCGGTGAAGTCCCTCCATGAAAAATACCGGCTGTTTCTTGCCAGCAACGGCACGGCCAGGGTGCAGCAGGGACGGCTCACCAGCGCCGGACTGTACCCGTACTTTGAGAAGGTGTTTATTTCCCAGGAAATCGGCTTCAATAAGCCCTCCAGGGAATACTTTGACGCCTGCTTTGCCCGGATCCCGGGCTTTGAGCCCGGGAAGGCCATTATGGTGGGGGACAGCCTGACCTCGGATATTCTGGGCGGGATCAACGCCGGACTGACCACCGTATGGGTCAACCCGGAGGGAAAGCCCTGGGGCAGCATCCGGCCGGATTATGAGATCAAAGCCCTGTCCCAATTGGAAGAACTTCTGAAAACAATATAAGGAGAATGACTATGGCGGAATATGAGCTGGTACATGAGATCAAAAACCTGTGCCGCAACAACCAGATGCGGGACATCTTTTTCGAGGAAATTGAATGCGACGATCCGGCGGAGTATCTGCGGAAACGGCTGGCAGGGAAGCAGCTGGAGCTGGCAGAGGAACGGAGCGCCGATGGTACGGTGACCATCCATGCCACGGTAGACGGGTTGATTGAAAAATATGTCTTTACTCCCATTTAATTTCAGCACAATTCTTGAAAAAACCAGTGAATTGTGGGTTGAATTTAGAGAAGATATGTGATACGATATAGAAGTACCGATATGGAGGGAGTGCGCCTATTGGAAGGCGGCATCCAAAATCGGCAGATTTCCAAAGGAGAAATGAATCCATGTCGAAAACCCATACCATTGCTGTCGCGGGCAAAGGCGGCGTAGGCAAGACCACCACCTGCGGCATGATTATTGACTACCTGTGCAAAAAGGGCAACGGCCCCGTGCTGGTGGTAGACGCGGACGCCAACGCCAACCTCAACGAGGTGCTGGGCGTGGAGCTGGAAACCTCTCTGGGACAGATCCGGGAGGAGATGGCCCACGCAGAGCTTCACGGCACCATCCCCAAGGGCATGACCAAGGCGGACTGGGCGGAAATGAAGTTCAGTGACGCCCTCATTGAGGACGACGATTTTGATATGCTCATCATGGGCCGTACCCAGGGTGAGGGCTGCTACTGCTTTGTGAACTCTGTGCTCAAGCAGCAGATGGAAAAGTACGTTCCCAACTACTCCTATGTGGTCATGGACAACGAGGCCGGCCTGGAGCATGTGGCAAGAGGCACCCTGCCCCATGTGGACACCATGCTGCTGATTTCCGACTGCTCCCGCCGTGGCGTTCAGGCTGTGGCCCGGATCGCCGAGATGATCGGAGAGCTGAATCTGAATCCCGGAAAGATGGGCGTGATCATCAACCGGGCGCCCCAGGGCAAGCTGGATGACGGCGTGAAGGAGGAGATCGAAAAGCACGGTCTGACCCTGCTTGGCGTTCTGCCCCATGACGATTCCGTCTACCGCTGCGACTGCGACGGAAAGCCCTCCGCGAAGCTGCCGGACAGCGATCCCATGAAGGCAGCGCTTCAGGAGATCATGAAAAACCTGGGACTTTAAAATCCAAAACAGTCTATAATGGCAATATACTTTATATTGCGTTATATATAAAAACATTCAAGGGGGATACTCAATTATGGCTTTCACTCCGAAAACGGCTCCCTTCAGCGGCAAGATCAATGCCGTGACTCTGGGCACCGGTGACAAGGCAACTGTCATCGGCGGTCAGAATGTTATGCCGTTTTACACCTTCGATGCACCCATCGAACACGCACCCAAGATCGGCATCGAAATCTCCGATGCTGCCGCCCAGTGGGATACGCCCGCGCTGAAGGAATTCTACGCCGGCTGCACCACCATGGCTGACTTCGCCAAGAAGGCAGAGACCATGGAAGGCGCTGACTTCCTGTGCCTGCACTTCGAGTCCGCTGACCCCAACGGCGCCAACCGCTCCGTTGAGAGCTGCGTGGCCGATGCCAAGGCTGTGGCAGAGAGCTGCACCATGCCCATTGTGATCATGGGCTGCAAGAACATCGAGAAGGACGGCGAGCTGTTCAGTAAGATCGCCGAAGCCCTCCAGGGCAAGAACATTCTGGTGCTCTCCGCCCGGAACGAGGACTACAAGACCGTTGGCGCATCCGTTGCTCTGGCCTATGGTCAGAAGGTTGGCGCGGAAACCGCCGACGACATCAACCTGGCCAAGCAGCTGAACATCATGCTCAAGGGCCTGTCCATCAACCCTGCAAGCATTGTCATGAACATCGGCACCGCTGCTGTGGGCTATGGCTTCGAGTACGTCGCCTCCACCCTGGACCGTGTCCGTCTGGCTGCCCTGCAGCAGTCCGATGCTGACCTGCAGATGCCCATTATCGCTCCCGTGTCTCCCGACACCTGGGCTGTGAAGGAATCCTCCGCTTCCGAAGAAGATGAACCCGCCTGGGGCAGCCGGGAAGAGCGCGCCATTGAGATGGAAGTTTCCACTGCGGCCGCTAACCTGATCGGCGGCGCTGACGCTGTGATCATGCGTCATCCCGCAGCCGTTGCCACGGTCAAGAAGTTCATTGACGAACTGATCTAAGAGAAGGAGGATACATACAATGGCTTTGAAAGGTCTGGATATTTTTAAGCTGTCTCCTAAGAAGAACTGTAAGGAGTGCGGCAGCCCCACCTGTATGGCTTTCTGCATGAAGGTGGCCCAGGGCGCTGTTTCCATCGACAAGTGCCCCTACTTCTCCGATGACGCGAAGGCGATGCTCAACGAGCAGACCGCGCCTCCCATGAAGACCATCTCCGTCGGCAGCCACAAGCTGGGCGGCGAGACGGTTCTGTACCGTCATGAGAAGACTCTGGTAAACAAGAACCTGTACGCCGTGGCTGTGGACACCGCCATGAGCGACGCCGAAGTGGATGCAAAGCTTGCTGACCTCCAGAAGGTTGACTACGAGCGGATCGGCGAGCGGATGTATGTGGAGTTCGTGTTCGTCTCCAATCTGGGCACCGATGCCGACAAGTATGTGGCTCTGGTGAAGAAGGCCGCCGCTACCGGCCGTGACCTGATCCTGGAGTGCTGGGATGTGGATTGCGCCAAGGCTGCTCTGGCTGTGGCCGGCAAGAACGTGATCCTGGACGGCGCTACCCCCGACAACTGGGAGGCCATGAACGCCGTTGCCAAGGAAGCCGGTGTAGTGCTGGGCGTTTATGCCAAGAACCTGTCCGACCTCTACGACACCGTGAAGAAGCTGGAAGGCGCCGGCAACAAGAACCTGGTTCTGGATGTCACCGGCGAGACTGCCAAGGAGACCCTGAAGAACGCCGTTCTGGTTCGCCGGACCGCTCTGAAGGATGGCGACCGCACCTGCGGCTATCCCTCCATCGTCAACATCGCAAGACTGGCTAAGGGCGACGATCGTCTCCAGACCGCTTACGCTACCGTCTTCACCGAGAAGTACGGCTCCATCCTGGTGATGGAGAACATGACCTATGCTCAGG
>CAYMWT010000114.1:0-7281 GCA_964394055.1 uncultured Oscillospiraceae bacterium | reverse complement strand
GGTGGCACAGCCATAGGCTGTGACGGAGAGGGTTCTCCCAGTGCTTAAGTTGATGACATTGCCCCTAACAGGGGGGAGCGGGGCAGAGAGTCAAGCAAGTGTAGCACAATTATCCAGGAAAACCTCCAGAGGGCTTTCCCTCTTTCTGACCTACTGATCTGCCAACGGCTTCCGATCCAGTTCGCCTTCCTGCCAGGAGGCGCTTTTGCCGCAGACCGGGCAGGGATCACAGGCCCGTATGCCCTCGTAAGTGTAACCGCAATTCAGGCACCGCCAGCGGATAGGGCTTTCCTTTTCCGTCAGTTCGCCCTTTAATAGCTGGGTTTCCAGAGACTGGAACTGGCTGTGGTGAACCCCTTCGATCCGGGCGATCTGCATCCACAGCCGGGCGGCGTCCTTATAGCCCTCCCGCCGGGCAATCTCCGCAAAGCCGGGATAGGCGTTATCGTGCTCTTCCTTTTCTCCATCGGCGGCGAAGCCCAGGTTTTCTACAGTGGTGCCCACCTGGAAGGGATAGCCGGCGCAAACCTCAATGTTGGCAGCGCAGCCTCCCAATTCCTGGATCATTTCCAGAAATTCCTTGGCGTGGACGGCTTCATTGTCGGCGGTTTCCTGGAAGATCCGGGCGATCCACTCCTGATTCTCCTTCCGGGCAATGTCCCGATAGACTGTATACCGGCTCCGGGCCTGGGATTCTCCCGCAAAGGAACGGGCCAGGTTTTTCAGCGTTTCCGAATGAATGAATTCCATATTCATTTCCCCTTTCTGGAAATAGGGTTTCCGGAAAAGGGAAAATGATACGTAAAAGCCCCCGTCTTCGGAGACGGGGGCTTTGCAAGTTTTACAGCTGATCCTTAACTAAGGACAGGGCAGCCTCGTCGGCAACCAGGGTGAAATCCGGATGGAGCTGGAGGATGGAGCCAGGAGCCTGGGGACGGATGGGTCCAAAGAAGCAGTCCTTCACAGCCTGGGCCTTGTTTGCGCCGTTAACCACCAGCAGAACCCGCTTTGCCTTCATGATGGCGCCGATGCCCATGGTGTAGGCGTGGGTGGGAACGTCGTCACGGGAAGCGAAGAACCGGGCGTTGGCGTCGATGGTGGAGTCCTTCAGCGCTACCTTGTTGGTGTCCTTGACAAAGGCGTCGCCGGGCTCGTTGAAGCCGATGTGACCGTTGGGGCCAAGGCCTAGAAGCTGGAGGTCAGCGCCGCCGAAGGCTTCGATCACGGCGTCATACCGGGCGCACTCTGCCTCAGCATCGGGATTCATGCCATTGGGGATGTTGCAGTTAGTTTGATCGATGTTCACATGGTCAAACAGGTTGGTGCGCATGAAGTAGGCGTAGCTCTGGTCGTGATCCTTGGTAAGGCCCACATACTCGTCCAGATTCACGGTCTTAACCTGAGAGAAGTCCAGATCGCCGGATTCATATTTCGCGATCAGCTCCTTGTAGGTACCGATGGGGCTGCTGCCGGTGGCCAGGCCCAGAACACAGTCAGGCTTCAGCTGGATCTGTGCGGCAATGATGTTGGCAGCCTTCCGGCTGACGTCAGAATAGTCCTTTGCGCGAATCAATCTCATGGAATGGTTCCCCTTTCAATTTTTGATCGTTGAGGGTATTGTATCATCAAATTGGGAAACTGTACAGTCCTTTCTCCTCCCGATAATAAAAAAAGATACATTCTTCGTGTTTTCCAGCACTTCCTCTTTATCTGGCCTTAAAATATATTACGATATTGGATATGTATTTATTACCAGATTCCGCTATAATAGCATAAAACAAAGGGAGGGAAGGAAAATGGAAAACAAACAGAAAATCTCCACCAAGCACCTGGTGCTGACCGCGCTCCTGGCCGCTCTGGTGGTGGTAGGCTCCGCGTTGCGGATTACCATTCCCATCGATATCGGAGGGAATACGGCGTTCCACCTGGGGAATATTATGTGCGCCCTCAGCGGCATTTTGCTGGGGCCATGGCTGGGCGGACTGGCGGCAGGACTGGGCTCCATGATCTATGACATGTTCAACCCCATCTACATTTCCGAGTGCTGGATCACCTTTTTGAGCAAGGGCGCGTATGGTCTGGTTACCGGACTGGTGATTCTGGCCTTCAAAAAGGAATGGAATCACGGCATTGCGGCCCTGGCAACGACTGCGGGAGCCATCACCTATGGGGTGCTGTATCTGCTGAAAACCTATTTGAAGAGCGTACTTGTGAAGGGATATACCGTGGAGGCGGCGCTGCTGGCTGTGACGGGGAAGCTGCCCGCAACGGTATTTAACGCGGTGGTGGCTGTGATCTTTGCTCCCATTCTGGCGGTTGTGATCCGCAGGGCTTTGCGGGAAAGCCATATGGAGCTGACATAATCAGAGCTTCCCAAGAAAATACAAAGAGCTGACCGTTGGTTTGATGGTCAGCTTTTTTGTGACGCTGGGGACTGGATTTTTTTGTTCCCCTGTGATATAATGCACGGGCATTTCAAGTAAATCAGCGAGGTAGCAATATGATCGATAAGGAAATCAGTGAGATCCGGCGGCATCTGCGCCGGGATCGAAGCAATATCACCCATCTGTTTGGCTGCTATGTCAACGAAAACGGAGAGATAATCTCCGAGTTCCGCCAGTCCGTGTCCCTGATGCCGGAAAATGAATCTGACAAGTATTTTGCCCTTCTGCGCCGCACCCTCTCCGGCGGCCTGGGGAAGAATCTCATCGATATCACCTTCAAAACCAGCCAGGTGGCGGATTCTCCCGAGCATAAGCTGCTTATGGGCCTGCGGGAGAGCAAGCTCAACGACGAGGAGCTTCGCGGGGAATTCTACAAGAAGGTGATGGAGAACGTCTCCCTGGAGGGAAACTACCTGATCCTCCTGGGCTGTGACAGCTATGACGTGCCCTTCAAGGGAAAGGACGACGGTCACAGCCCCGACCAGTCCGAGGAGGTCTATACCTACATCATCTGCACCATCTGCCCCGTGAAGCAGACCAAGGCCAACCTCCACTATGTGGCGGAGGAGAAGACCTTCCATGATGGAGCCATGAACCAGATGGTTTCCGCGCCGGCCCTGGGCTTCCTGTTCCCGGCCTTTGACAACCGGGCCACCAACATTTATAACGCCCTGTACTACACCCATGACATCAAGGTAGGACAGGACGCGCTGATCGAGGCTCTCTTCAATACCCCGGTGCCCCAGCCCGCGGCGGAACAGAAGAAATCCTTTGAGGCGCTGCTCACCACCTCTCTGGGAGAGGATTGCAGTCTGGACGTGGTTCAGACCGTCCATGACCAGCTCTGCCAGCGGATCGAGCTGCACAAGGAGAGCAAGGTTCCGGAACCGCTGATGATCACCAAGGAAGAGGTGAAAGAGGTTCTGTCAGCCTGCGGCGTCAGTGAGGAGCATGTTGCCAAGTTCAGCGTGGACTATGACGAGGTCTTCGGGTTTGAGGCAGACCTGCATCCCAGGAACATCATTGACGACAAGCACTTTGAGCTGAAAACCCCGGATGTGGTGATCAAGGTAGATCCTGCCAGAAGCGACCTGGTGGAGACACGGATCATCGGGGGCGTGAAGTACATTATGATCTCCGCCGACGAGGATGTGGAGGTCAACGGCGTCAGCATTCACATCAAGGAGAACGAAGCCGCAACGGTGTAATCATAAGAGAAGCGGACTGTGCCAACCGGTACAGCCCGCTTTTATGTAGCTTATTTATGCTTCCTTGGACTTTTCCACAATGCCGCAGACGATGTCCACGCACTGCTCGATGCCCAGTGTGCCGGTGTCCAGGCAGATGTCATAGTTCTGGGCCTGGCCCCAGTTCCGGCCGGTGTAGTGCTGGTAGTTTACCCGGCGGCGCTTATCCTTCTCGTTGAGACGGGCCTCCGGGCTCTTGTCGGATTCGCCGTATTTGTGGACGATCCGGTCAGCACGGTAGGCGATATCCGCGTAGACAAACAGATGGAGGGCGTCGGGACGATCCTTCAGAATGTAGTCCGCGTTCCGGCCGACGATGACACAGGGGCCTTGCTCGGCCAGCTGCAAAATCACGCTGCACTGGATGTTCCAGAGGAAGTCGGCGGTGGACAGGCCATTCATGACACCGGGAACGCCCTGGGGGGCAAAGGCATAGGAGAACAGGCTGCTGCCGGGGGAATGCTCGCCATGCTCCTCAATGAACTTGGGGGCAAAGCCGGACTCTACGGCAATCTGGTCAACCAGCTCCTTATCGTAGAAGGGGATCCCCAGACGATCCGCGATCATGCGGCCTACGGTACGTCCGCCGGAACCAAACTCACGGCTGATGGTAATGATTTTCTTTTCCATTAATATGCCTCCTTTCGAGAGCGCCTTCGCTTCTCTTACCCATATTATAGTCAATTTACCGACAAAAGTCAAACCCAAGTTTTTGAAATCTGTAAAATATGCTGAAAGCGGCAGTGGTAAACTGCCGCTTTTGTTTACTGAATATGCTCTTCCGCACAATTATCCAGCACATAGACGCCCATTTCCTTCCGATCCGGCGCGGAAAATTTTTTTATGGAGCAGCTGTCAAAGGCAGGACAGATGGCCTCCTCCGGATCCAGACGGACACAGGAATTTTGTTTTTCCTTTCGGTTTTCCATTTTCTCACCCCGTATTCAGGTTGCCCGGAATGAGAAAGACTATCCAAACATTACAGGGGTGCCCGGTTCTGGTATTGGCGTTTGATTTCCTTCAGAATTTCCGCGTCGGCGGGACAGAACTGGTAATCGTCTGCCTGGCTGGGATGGATCCATTTCAGATCCACATGCTCCAGCATCTGGGGGAAGCCTGTGGGAATGGTGCAGTGGAACAATGTCAGCCGGATGAGAATGTCCGGATACCGGTGAACCACCTGCATGAACTGACTGCCCACGTCCACGGTGACGGCCAGCTCCTCGGCGCATTCCCGGGACAGGGCCTGGGGCAGGGTCTCTCCCGGCTCCACCTTGCCGCCCACAAATTCCCAGAGCAGTCCCCGGGCCTTGTTGGCCGGGCGCTGACAGATCAGAAACTTATCCTTTTCCCAGAGAAGAGCGGCTACCACGTCCACTGGTTTTTGCTGAAGGAGAACGGTGGCGGAGTGAGGGGCCACGATTACGTTGTCATTGGCAGTGCGAAGGGACTGGGTTCCGGCCCGGTTTCCTTCTACGCACACCTCCCAGTCGCCTTCCGGCAGGGCCTGGAAGAAGGGCTGGGTATCGGCATTAAATATGACGAAAAGCACCTGATCCGGCTCGTCGATCCGGAAGGCAACACAGTGGGGATTGTCGCAGGGCACCGGGTGCACATCACGGAAGACTGCCTCCCGACTGGTCAGCCGCAGGCCGGGATGGGCCTTGCGGAAGGCGATCAGGCCCTTGTAGTAGGAAAGAACCTGCTGGTATTCTTCCTCATCCAGGGTATCCCACTTGATGGCGTTGACCCTGTCGGGAGAGCGGTAGCTGTTGTGCTCAAAGCCGCCATGTCTGCCGGGCTTGGTGCGAAGCAGCTCTTCTCCCGCCTGCAGAAAGGGCACGCCCTGAGAGAGAATGGTAAAGGCAGCGGCCAGCAGATTCATTTGGATCAGAACCTCCCGGGGCGCCTCCGGGGCGGCCAGGGAAATCCGGTCAAACAGAGTGTGATTGTCATGACAGGAGACGTAATTCACGCTTTGATAGGGCTGAGACGCCCAGGCGGGGACGCCCATGAAGCAGGCCTCCAACTCGTCCTTGGGGCAGAAGGCCCCGGTGACATAGCCGGGAACGTCCTCAAAGAATACAGAGCCCCGCATCAGATCCCGGAGGGTGTCGCTGAAAAAGGAGAAGCCGGGCACCAGGGCGGAATTGTCATGGGTGCAAAGTTCAAAACCGGGCTTGGTCAGGACGGTGTTCATGGTCCAGCCCTCTCCGTAGAAAATCACGTTGGGGTGGGTGCTGTGAACCGTGCGGATAATGTCGTTGATGGTGACAATGTCGATCAGGCCCACCAGGTCAAACCGGAAGCCGTCAATGTGGTATTCGTCCGCCCAGTATTTCACGGAATCCACAATGTACTTTCGAACCATGGAGCGCTCGGAGGCGGTGTCGTTCCCGCAGAAGGAGCCGTTGGAATAGATGCCGTTATGGTCAATTCGGCTGAAATAGCCCGGGACGATCTGGTTAAAGCAGAAGGTCGCGGCATCGTAGACATGGTTATACACCACGTCCATGACCACGCTGATGCCGTTCTCGTGGAGGGCCTTCACCATCTGCTTCATTTCCTTGACCCGGATGGCGCCGTTAAAGGGGTTGGTGGCGTAGGAGCCCTCGGGGACATTGAAGTTCACCGGATCATAGCCCCAGTTGAACTGCGGTCTGCGCCGGGCCTCGTCGGTAAAGCCATAGTCAAACACCGGCAGCAGATGCAGGTGAGTGATGCCCAGCTCCCGGATGTGATCCAGGCCGGTGGGCTGGCCGCCCCTGGTTTGGGTGCCGGTTTCCGTCAGACCCAGATATTTTCCCTTATTTTCAATGTGGCTGCTCCGGTGCATGGACAGATCCCGCAGGTGCAGCTCATAAATTACAGCATCGGTGATGGAGGCGCCGGCATGGGGATCGGCGTCCTGATCCCAGCCGTCGGGGTCGGTGGCCCGGAGATCCAGGATCATGGCCCGCTCTCCGTTGACGCCGGTGGCCCTGGCATAGGGGTCGCAGCATTCCACCATCTGGCCGTCCACGATCACAAGATAGGTATAGTACAGCCCGTTAAAGTCGCCGGACTCCTGGGCCACCCAGGTGCCATTCACATCCGGGGTCATGGGGAATTGCCGCAGAAGATCCTCGGCGTTGGGGGTGCCGCTGCGATAGATGGACACACGAACCTCCTCAGCGGTAGGGGCCCAGAGGCGGAAGGTGGTCTTCTTGGCGGTCCAGGTGGTGCCCAGATCCCGGCCGTAATAGGTATATTTCGATTCAAAGGCGTTGGTGGAGTAGGAATCGTACATACGAAGGATGCTCCTTACAGGTAAAAAATGGCACTGGCTTTGATTTCCAGGGTATTATATCATAGGGAATGGAAGAATGCAAACGTTTCCACACAGGTTTTGGAGGTGGAGGAAATAAAAAATTGCTGCCGGAATGTGTGCATAATTTACAATTCGGGGAGCCTTTCAATCCGGAATGGGAAATCCCATGGCTAAAAGGGAAATTGATGATTTATATATATTGCATGAACAGAATGTAAAATAATAAAATCCTCTTGTCAATTCCAACCAAATGTGGTATAGTAAAACTACACCGAAGGAT
>CAYMWT010000113.1:0-7334 GCA_964394055.1 uncultured Oscillospiraceae bacterium | reverse complement strand
TATCCTGGGTGCCCATGTTCACCTGGATGGAGAGAAGCTGCTTCTGGTAGTTCCACTCGTACAGGGCCTTGCTCTCATCCAGCCCCTCATAGCACTGCATCCGAACCAGCTCCCGGTCCAGGGCGTAGGCCATGACCTTGGCGATCTCGGTTTTTCCCACACCGGCGGCGCCCTCAATGAGCAGAGGGCGGCCCAGAGACAGGGCGACGGACAGGACGGTTGCCAGGGTGTCGTCATATATATAATGGGCCTCGTCCATTTTATGCTTTAATTCTTCAAAATTCACAGGTTATCCTCCTTTTTGTGTTGCTTGTTGGATTATAACATAAGAAAAGAGGAATGGAAAGATTTTTTTCAAAATAAGTTGAGACGAAAAAAGCAGCCAGCACCTTTCGGTACTGGCTGCAAATGGAGGGTTACATGGGCGGGACGCTAAGCTCCGTTCCGTCAGGCAGGATCAGATGATCCACCTTGGTTATATCGATGGTGGATTCTGCCGCGAGCTGGCTCATGGGTTCATCGCAGTAAGGGTCGCCGCCCATGCCGGTCAGGAGGATCTGACTGCCATCCTTCATGACCACGGTGGCCTGGGTGTCAGGGAAATCAAAGGCCGCAGGCCCCATCAGGGCAAGGCCCTTGGGATGGAGAATGATGGAGGTGATTTTGATGTACTCATAGAGGGGATCCATGTCACCGCTGGCATCGGTGGCGTAGCCGCCCAGGTGCTTCAGGGTAATCGGCTCTGTCAGCAGCTCGACACCGTCTTCAAAGGTTGGCGCGGGTACATAGGCCGCATCCTTTTGCGCCTGAATGATCTCGGAAAGAATACGAACCGTGTCCTCGTCCACACCGGGCATGGGCAGGATGGTTTTATCCGCCAGCTGGACATAGGCCACCTGATCCAGGTCAATGGTTTGATCGAAGGACTCGTTGGTCAATTCCAGCTGAGAGCCGTCCTGCATCACAAGGCAGCCCCTTTGCCGATTTTGGCAGAAGAAATCCGCGCTTTTGTCCTCACAGGTCAAAGAAAGCCCCCGGGCACGAAGCTTGACAGAGGTGATCTGACGCGTCTCAAGGACGTCCGTCCCGTCCAGCAGGAAGCCGACGGCGGCCTGGGCGGTAATGGGCTGGGTCAGCAGCTCGACCTCACGCAAATCGGCATCATTCAGAGGAATGCGAAAATCCCAGGTGCCCGTTGTCAGCAGGGTATCGACGGTTCTGAAGCTGGTAAAGTCAAAGTAGCTGTAGTACAGATCCTCCCAGTAGACCGGGATCACATAGCCCTCCGGGTAGGGCAGGCTGCCGTCCTCCGGAAAATCGAATTTGCTGGTATGATCCGTAAGGATATAGTTGCAGGTATTCCGCTTCCCGTCTCCATCCTCCCTGCAATATCCGTAGACCTCGCTGCCAGCGCAGATGCGCGCGGTGTTATCCTCCGGGTCTGTCAGAGCCACGCCCTCCGGCGCTGTGACCCGCAGAACGATTTCATAGCAATACCCATCGGTAAAGGCGGACACAGGCTCAATCTGATAGCCGTTGATCTCCTGTCCGGCGGGGACGGAATTGTCGGGCAGGGTTTCCCAGCCCTCCACCAGCTTAGGTTCCAGGGAAAAGTCAATGGCGTCCGCAACCTGTTCCAGCTGATGCTTTGTCATGATGGTGAATTTGGCCACGGGAACGCCGTTCTCCTTCTCCTCATACAGATTGCGAATCGCATCCAGCTGAACAGACGCGGTACAGTCCGGCATATCGCAGAAGATCCAGGCAGAGCCGGCACCTTCTGAACGGAGAATCAGAACCCTGTCACCGGATGGGGTGATGTAATTCCATTCTTCCCACTGAGCCTCGGTCAGAACGGCGGTATCGGGGATGAAGCAGTCCTTTGGACGGTAGTATAGACGCCCGCTGGTGGCTTCAGAAGCGGTACCGTTTTCCCCGGGAATCACAAGGGAAAAATCCACGTTCAGATTGCCGTTTTCATAGTAGGAGGCGTGGCCAAGATTCATTGTGGCTTCACTGTCAGGATTCAAAACGTTCTCCATACCCAGCGCCCGGAACAGCTGCTTGCTGGTTTTGAATTCCAGGGGCTTTCCCCGGAGCTTCAAGTGGTATTTGAAAAGAATCTCGTCCAGCTTATCCTTCTGCTCCAGAGAATACAGGCCATATCCCTTGTATTCCTCCGGGAATTCCGGCTCCTTGCCCCAGACGGCTTTCTGAATCGCCCTGTCAGGGTCGAAGCTTTCACAGAAATCATACCATTCCCGGGCGGCCTGGGAAGCGGGACTTCCGCTCAGGCCTGCCAGGGTCAGAACCTGCTGGGTCTGGATCTCCTGCCCGATGCGGGCCATTGGGTTTGAACTGTTGGGGTCATCGTCGTAAACATCATAGGTAACCGTCCGGTCTCCCAGCTTGATCTCCTTCAGGCTCAGCGCATAGACAATGGCACAGCCTGCCAGCAGCAGGGTCAGGGCGATCACTGCCGCGATCAGCAGGGGCCTGGGCCGAACCTTATGGCTTTGACCAGAGGCGATGGTGTCGTTTTCCGCTTCATCATAGTATCTGAGGCTGATCTCTCCCAGCCCGATCAACAAATCCTTTCCGGTCATACTGTGATCCCCTCCTTGTTCAGAACGGCAAGCAGCTTCTTTCGGGTACGGTGGAGCTGGGTTTTGACCTTGCTTTCACTGATGCTGTACCGGGCAGCGATTTCCGCCACTGTGTCCGCATACAGGTACCGGCGCAGGAAAATCAGACGGTTTTCCTTGGACAGGCTGTCCAGAAATCCTTCCAGAATCCGCCGCAGCTCCCGGCGGTCAAATTCGGCCTCCTGCCGACGGTCGGGGATGCAGTTTTCCATCTCCTGGGAGAGGGTCACCAGCTCGACGTTTCGCTTCGCGGCCATCCGCCAGTCCAGCCGGTCCAGGGAAAGGTGGCGGCATATGGCCGCCAGATAGGCATAAAAGTATGTTGGCTTCCTGGGAGGAATGGAATTCCAGGTTTCCATGTAGGTATCGTTCACGCACTCCTGCGCGTCCTCTGGGTTTCTCAGAATGTGGTTGGAGAGACTGTACAGCCTGCCGCCGTAGGCGGTATCGGTTTCTTTCACAGCCTGCTCATTGCGCTGCCAGAACAGGGCGATGATCTTTGCGTCTTCCACACAGAACCACTCCTTTCTTTTTTGTCCCTCACACAAGTAGTCGGAAACCCATGGGGAAAGGTTACACCCATTCCGGAATCAAAGGGGATTTTTTCAAAATAAAATCATGCCGCCCGGAGGATTCTCACAGGCGGCATGGCTTTGGGCAGGGTTTTACTTGCAGGCGATGGCCTCGATCTCCACCAGAGCGCCCTTGGGCAGCGTCTTCACAGCGAAGGCGGCCCGGGCAGGGAAGGGCTCGGCAAAGAATTCGGCGTATACGGCGTTCATGGCGGCAAAGTCGCCCATGTCCGCAAGCAGCACCGTGGTCTTCACCACGTCGGCGCAGCTGTAGCCGGCCTGCTCCAGAATGGAACGGACATTGGTCAAAGACTGCCGGGTCTGGGTGGTAATGTCATTTCCGGCAAATTCGCCGGTGGCGGGATCTACGGGGATCTGACCGGAGACGAAAACCAGATTACCGGCCTGGATGGCCTGGGAATAGGGGCCGATGGCAGCGGGAGCCTTGGGGGTGTGGATAGGCTGATTCATGGGAAATTCCTCCTAAATTATAAGTTTTATTTGTTTAAATCGGCGTAGGTATCGAAGTACCAACCCATATGGTTGGGAGTTCTGGGGTAGATGTCATAGAGGAGCCAGTCCCGGATCTGCTGATAGTAGGGCAGGGGCGTAATGCCGTCCTCGTCGTACCGCCAGCCGGGGCCGTAGGGCTGCTCTCCGTCAAAGGTGGTCCAGCAGTCCGGATGCTGGGCGATAAAGCGTGTCTGCTCCTCCTTGGGAACCCGGCTGGTGCCAACGGGGTTGAGTTTGGCGCACATGTGGGTCAGAGGCAGATCATCCAGGGGAGACAGATCCAAAATGTGGGTGTTGCTGATGTTCAGCATTTCCAGACTTTCACACTGGGCAAGGGGCGTGGCGTCGTCCAGATATTCGCAGAAGGCGATTTCCAGGAACTTCAGCTTCTTGCAATTGGCAAAGGGCGTCAGATCCTTGATGGGCGCGCCGGAGAGAATGCAGTATTCCAGATTCACCATACCGGCAATGTAGCTGGTATCCGTAAGCCATTCGTTGTGGCCCAGGTCGATGCACACCACGTCCTCGCAGTAGATGAGATCCTTGCAGTTGCTGTCCAGCAGATCGCCGACCACCCGCATGAGCTGTGCGTCGGTCAGGCTGCTGCCCTGGCCGAACCAGACCCGCCAGACCACCTTGGTGCGATCCCGGTAGTCCTCCCGGATCTGGGCCATGACCTCATTGGACAGCTTACAGTTGTCCAGCACAAAGCGCTTGCAGTTCCCCAGCAGATCCAGAGCCAGACGAACCTGGGCTTCGTTGTCGTCGCCAATGTTCTGGTTCTTGATCTCCACCTCTTCCGTATCGGTGGAAAGGGTGGTGCCAAAGAAGTCGAAGGTGTAGTGGAAGACGATCTCAGGAGCGGACTCCATCAGAGCCTTGACGTCGGCGGTACTCAGCTCACTGGTACCGTCCGCCTTCATCAGCTCCACGGCTTCCAGGGAGGGGAGCATACTGAGCTTCTCCCCAACGGCGGAGACATCCTGAGAGGTGAGCGCGGACAGGTTCAGCTCAGTGGTTTCCATGTCGTACTCGCTGCCAAGAATTTCCACGGTGCAGCTGATGGAGACAGCTTCGTAGGCAGCCTTCAAAGCATCGATCTGCTCCGGGGACAGCTGGGTTTTTTTCAGGGTCAGAGAGGAAAGCTGGGGCAGATGGGCCAGGTTTTCTGTGAGAAGGGCGTAGTCGTAGTCCCCCTCCTCCAGGGTCAGCGCCTGGATATCCGGCGCCACATTGGTGCCGCCCAGGCTCACCTGATAGGTCAGCTTACAATTGGGATGGGTTGCCTGGAAATCCTCCAGCAGGGCGTAATCCTCACACCCGGTGGCATCCAGAGAGGCCAGATTGGGGAAGTATCCCACCAGAAAGGCAAGCTCGCTCTGGGTCACGTTTCCAACGGTCAGGCTGGCAGTGTCATTTGAATAGGTGCTGTCCCGGAAAGGGACGTTCCAGGCGATCCGGCAACCGGGCATCTGGGCCTGGATCTCGTCGTATTCCGAAACGGTCAGCTCCTTGTCCCGCAGATCCAGAGCAACGGCAGTGAGGGGATAGGCGTCCCCCTGGATAAAAATATGATTGCTGCGATACCAGGCAATGCCATAGCCGCCTGCGGCGGCCAGAGCCAGGATCAGCACAACCACCAGCAAAATAATCAGAACCTTCTTCACGGTATCTTCCTCCGTAGTTCTATATCTTATAGCAAAGCATACCACATTTCGGCCCAAAAAGCAACAGGGCCGAAACGGAAAAACCGGCTCCCGGAGAGGGAGCCGGTAATGGAAGTCAGTCTCTTCTCAGTGCCTCGATAGGGTTCAGATTCGCGGCCTTGACAGCAGGCAGCATTCCAAAAATCACGCCGATCAGGGTGGAGAAGATCACCGCCACAATGATGGCCGGAACGCTGATGGCCACAGGAATCTGCATCATGGAGGAGATCAGCTGGGCCATGATAATGCCGCTGATGACACCCACCAATCCACCAAGGCTGGTGAGCACCGCGGACTCGGTGAGAAACTGCATGAGGATCCGTTTCTTCTTGGCGCCGATGGCCTTCTTCAGGCCGATTTCCGTGGTACGCTCGGTGACGGATACCAGCATAATGTTCATAACGCCGATGCCGCCGACCAGCAGGGAGATGCTGGCAATCCAGATCAGCTGGGTGTTGGTGGACTGGGACATCTTTTGCAGGTTCTGGGCCTGTTCCAGCATGTCCTGGCTTCGGTAGCTGAACTTGGAGGACTCGTCCCCGATCTGACGCCCTGTGAGCAGATCCGCAGCCGCCTTACCGGCCACGGTCATGGCATCGGTGGAGCTGACCTTGATGGCGGCGTTCTGAGGCTCATCATACTGGAAGGCCGTAGGCCAGGTGGTGTTGGGCATGTAGATCGCGCCTGCGGAGGTGTCCGCGTAGAGCTGATAGTCCTGCATGGAGTTGATGGTGGGCGCGAATTCCTCGGAGAGGGTGACCACACCCACTACGGTGAACACATCCCCGTAAATCTCCACCACCTTGCCCACCGGGCTCTGTCCGCCAAACAGGGTGCTCACCGTGTTGGCGTCCACCAGAATCACCTTTCGGCAATCGGAAAAGTCCGTGTCCAGAAAGCCTCTGCCGGTCTTGACCTGGTAGCCGTAGGCGGCCAGATAGTAGGGATCGATGCCGTAGATCTCACCGTTGAACTCGGTGTTCTGGTAATATACCTGCTGGGAATAGTTCCGGGAGGTGTAGAGGGATACCGCCTCCACATGATCCATCTCCGCCAGCTCCTGCCGGGTCTCCTCGGTGATGGTGCGCACTCCGTCGGGGATGGGATTCCAGGTAAAATCGTAGGGATAGCCGTCCTGCTGCAAGCTGACGGTGACCACATTGTTGCCCGCGCCGATCAGGTTTTCCTTGATCTGCTCATTGGTGCCCTGTATGGTGGAGACAATGGTGATAATGGCGGCAATGCCGATGATAATGCCCAGCATGGTCAGAACGGACCGCATTTTGTGGCTCCACACGCCCTGGAAGGCAAGCTGAATATTTTCTCGCATATACGCTTTCCTCCTTAATAGCCGTAGAGGCTGGAAATGTTGCCCTCAGCGGTCTGGGCGCCTTCCTTCACAGTTTTGCCATAGGGGAAGGCAATCATATCCTCGGGGGTCACGCCGTCCAGAATCTCCAGATAGCTGCCCCACAGGGACTTGCCGGTGGTGACGATCCGCTTTTCCAGACGCCCGTCCTCACCCCGGAGGTATACAAAGCTGGTACCCTTTTCCGTGCGGACAAAGGCCTTGTCCATATAAATTCCGTTGGTGGAGCCGGAGGTGGAATACTGGACGGAGACATAGTTGCCGGACTGAAGGTTGGCTTCCTCTCCCACAAAGGCGGTGAAGGGATAGTAGGTGGTGGTGGGATTGCCGCTGCCGTTCCAGCTGTTCAGAGAGCTGGGGAAATCGCCGATGGACTGGACGGAGCCGGTATAGACGCCGCCGTTGCGCCAGTCGTTGACGGTGACCTCCTGGCCGATGACCAGGTTCTCCTTTTCCAGCTCGCTGACGGAGCCTGTGATATAGAAGCCGCCGCCGCCGGAGACCTTCACCATGGGCTGCTCCTGCTGCC
>CAYMWT010000112.1:0-7448 GCA_964394055.1 uncultured Oscillospiraceae bacterium | reverse complement strand
ACACCATGCGCATGAACGACAAGGCCACCCAGGAGCGGATCGCCCGGGAAAAGGCAGAGGCCATGGCCACAGCCAAGCAGCTGCGGGAGATGACCGTTACCGTTACCGCCAAGGGCGGCGGCGCGGGCCGTCTCTTCGGCTCTGTGACCAACCAGGAGATTGCCGACGCGCTGGCAAAGCAGGGCATCAAGCTGGACAAGCGGAAGATCAACATTGCCGATCCCATCAAGAACGTGGGTACCTATACCGTTACCTGCAAGCTGGGCTATGAGATTTCCGCGCCTCTGACGGTGAAGATCGAAGAGGCTTAAATTCCCGTTTGGAAGCGTACCAGGAAAGGAGAGAGAAAACGTGGCGATGGACGAGCAGCTTTTATCCCGGCAGCAGCCCCAGTCTCTGGAAGCGGAGCAGGCCGTTCTTGGCTCTATCCTCATTGACAGCCGGTGCATTACCGATGTGGTGGGCGTGATCACCCCGGAGGACTTCTATCTGGCCCAAAACCGGGAGATTTACGAAGCCATCTATACCATGTTCAATTTCTCCCAGACCATTGACCCGGTGACGGTGCTGGACAAGCTGAAGGAGCTGGGCTACTACCACGACAATTCCCGGGACTACATCCTCCAGCTCATGGAGATCACCCCGACCGCCGCAAACGCGGTGCGCTATGCCAACATTGTCCGGGACAAGTCCATGCTCCGCAGTCTGAATGTGGCAGCCTCGGACATTACGGAAATGGTCTACGAAGAGGTGGGCACTCCGGCGGAAATGCTGGAGACCGCCGAAAAGAAGATCTTCGCCCTGCGCAAGGGAGAACGGGGAGACAGCCTGGAGCACATCGGAACCACCCTTCACCGGGTGTTTGACCGGCTGACAGAGCTGGCCCAGTCCGATTCTCTGATCCCCGGCCTGTCCACAGGCCTTCAGGATCTGGACAGGAAAATCAACGGACTGAATAAGTCCGATCTGCTGCTTATCGCCGCCCGGCCTGCCATGGGTAAGTCTGCCTTTGCATTGAACATCGGAACCAGCGTGGCCAAAAAGTATAAGAAAACCGTTGCTATTTTCAACCTGGAAATGTCAAGGGAGCAGCTGGCCATGCGTCTGCTTGCCAGCGAAAGCTTTGTGGAGCTGCAAAAGCTGGCCACCGGCAAGCTCAGCGAGGAGGAATGGACCAAACTGTGCATGGCCTCCGCCGAATTAAGCCAGACCGATATTCGCATCGACGACAACCCCTCCGTCACCGTGGCGGACATCAACGCCAAGTGCCGCCGCTTAGACAACCTGGGCTTGGTCATCATCGACTACCTTCAGCTGATGCAAGGCTCCGGCTACGGAAAGAGCAACGATAACCGTGTGGTTGTGGTAGGCGAGATTTCCCGATCCCTGAAGATCATGGCAAAGGAACTGAACGTTCCGGTAATCTGCCTGAGCCAGCTGAGCCGTGCGGTGGAAAGCCGCACCGATAAGCGGCCCATTCTGTCCGACCTCCGGGAATCCGGCGCCATTGAGCAGGACGCGGACAGCGTTATGTTCCTGTACCGGGACGAATACTATAATGAAAACACAGAGGATAAGGGCGTAGCGGAGTGCATTGTGGCGAAGAATCGCCACGGGGAAACCGGCTCCGTAAAAATGCAGTGGATCGGCCAGTATCAGGTCTTTGCGGACCGGGAGTGGAAGCATGTGGAATAAGGAGCTGTGGCTCGGCCTGGGACGGGAGCTGACCCATCCCGGGGAGACGGTGGTCTGCGCCGTCTCCGGAGGGGCCGATTCCATTGCCATGCTGTTCGCCTTTTACCTGAACCGGGAAAAGCTGGGGATCCGGCTGGAAGCGGCCCATTTTAATCACCAGCTACGAGGAGAAGAATCGGATCGGGACGAGGCCTTCGTCCGGGATTTCTGCGATCGGTATGACATTCCCCTTCATGTGGGCAGAGGCACGGTGAAGCCGGGGAAAAAGGGCCTGGAGGCCGCCGCCCGGGAAGCAAGGTACGCTTTCTTTGATACTCTCCCGGGAAAAATCGCTACGGCCCATACAGCGGACGACAATGCGGAAACGGTGCTGATCCACCTGATCCGGGGCACCGGGTTGAAGGGCTTGGGTGGCATTGCGCCTGTACAGGGCAGGATCATCCGTCCCATGCTGGGGATCACCCGGCAGGAGGTGGAGGGCTTCCTGGAGGAGTGGGGCCTGCAGCATGTGGAGGACAGCTCCAACGGGGGAGACGACTTCCTGCGAAACCGGCTGCGGCATCATGTGATGCCGCTGCTGAAAGCGGAAAACCCCAGATTGGCTCAGAACCTGTCCCGGATGGCCCAGGCCCTTCGGGAGGACGAAGCGTATCTTTCTCAGCAGGCAGCCTTTGAAGCCATGCCCACGGTGACGGAGCTGAAGGCCATGCCCAGGGCGATCAGATACCGGGTGCTGGAACGGTTTTTGCAGGAGCATGGCGTGAAGGAGCCTGGGAGCGTTCAGCTGGAAGAGGTGAACGCCCTGCTGTATTCGGGCAAGCCCTCCGCAAGGAAACGGTTCCCGGGCGGCCTGGTGATTGCCAGAGAGTATGACCGCCTGGTTCGGGTGGAAGAAGAACCCCAGCTGGAAGAAAGGGAGCTGCCCTGTCCGGGAGAAACGAGCCTGCCCGGGCTGCGGGTTATCTGCGAGCCTGCGGCGGAAATTTTGAATACAGCCACTGCCTTTTCCGTTCGGCCCCAGGGAAAGCTGATCCTGCGTCAGCGCAGGCCTGGGGATGAGATCCGGCTTCCCGGCGGGCGGAAGAGTTTGAAAAAGCTGTACATCGATCGAAAGATCCCGGCAGCCAAACGGGGAATGATTCCGGTGGTGCAGGATGAAATGGGAATTTTAGGCGTATATTCCATCGGCGGAGACATGGACAGAGCGGCAAAGGAGCTGCCTGCCTATACCGTCCGATTTATAAAAATTGAGAATGAGGGAGAGACAGGATTATGATGGAGCAGGATATGGAGAGCATTCTCCTTACCGAGGAGCAGATCCGGACAAGGATCGACGAGCTGGGGAAGATCCTCACGGCGGAGTACGCGGATAAGGATCCGGTGGTCGTGGGCGTTCTTAAGGGCGTGGTGGTTTTCTACGCTGACATGATCCGCAAGATTCAGGTACCCTGCCAGATGGATTTTATGTGGTTGTCCTCCTACTCCGGCACCAACTCCACGGGACATACCATTGTCCGGCAGGATCTGAAGACGGATATCAAGGGCCGCCATGTGCTGATTCTGGAGGACATTTTCGACACCGGAACCTCTCTGGACTTTACGGTGAAGCACCTTCTGGCCAAGGAGCCTGCCTCCCTGAAGATCTGCACTCTGCTGGACAAGCCGGAGCGCCGCAGACCCGGCATCACCCTTCAGGCAGACTATGTGGGCTTCACCATTCCCAATGCCTTTGTGGTGGGCTATGGCCTGGATTACAACGAAAAATACCGGAATCTGCCCTATATTGGGATTTTAAAGCCGGAAGTATACAGCAAATGATAAGGAGAACCCCAATTGAAGAATCGTAGAGTAATACCATTGATCGTTTATCTGGTCACCCTGGTGCTGATCTTTTCCTGGCTCAGCGGCATGTTCAGCAAAAGCCTGACCAGAATTCCCTATTCCGACATTGTGACCCTGTTCCAGACAGAACAGGTGCGTAAGTTCGTTGTGGACGAGGATACCATCCAGATGGAGCTGTATCGTCCCTACAACGGGGAGACCGTCATCACGGCCAGTCTGGCCGATCCCGAGGAATTCCGTCGGGAAATGAACGACCTGTTCCTGGAGCAAAAGGAAAGCGGCGTGCTGGAAAGCTACAACTTTGTTCCCGAGGATGGCTTTTCCCCCTATTCCCTGATCCTGCCTCTGATTCTGGCAGGCCTGGTGCTGCTTTTGGCCTGGACCATGATCATGAACCGGGCCAATGCCGGAGGCAATCCCCTGCAAAACTTCGGAAAGGCCCGCACGGTTCTGGGGGTACCCGACGGAAAAAAGGTTACCTTCCAGGACGTGGCCGGCGCGGACGAGGAGAAGGAGGAGCTTCAGGAGGTGGTGGACTTCCTGAAAAATCCCGAGAAATTTACCGAAATCGGCGCTCGGATTCCCCATGGCATCCTGCTGGTAGGCCCTCCGGGCACCGGCAAGACCTTGCTTGCCCGGGCTGTGGCGGGAGAGGCTGGGGTGCAGTTCCTGTCCATTTCCGGCTCTGACTTTGTGGAAATGTATGTGGGCGTGGGCGCCAGCCGTGTCCGTGACCTGTTCGAGCAGGCCAAGAAAATCGCCCCTGCCATTATCTTCATCGATGAAATCGACGCGGTGGGCCGCAAGCGGGGCTCCGGCCTGGGCGGCGGCCACGATGAAAAGGAACAGACCCTGAACCAGATGCTGGTGGAAATGGACGGCTTCAGCCACACCGAGGGCGTCATCGTCCTGGCAGCCACCAACCGTCCTGACATTCTGGATCCCGCCCTGCTTCGTCCCGGCCGGTTTGACCGGCAGATCCAGGTGGGCCGTCCCGATGTGAAGGGTCGGGAGGAAATTCTCAAGGTTCACGCCAAGAATAAAAAGCTGGACGGCAGTGTGAATCTGAAAACCGTAGCAAGAGCCACCGCCGGATTCACCGGCGCGGATCTGGCAAACCTCTTGAATGAGGCAGCCATTATGGCAGCCAGAGCCAGCCGTCCGGTGCTGAACATGGAGGACTTGAACGAGGCCCTGATGAAGATTACCGCAGGCCCCGCCAAGAAGAGCCGCGTCCAGACCCGGAAGGACTTAAAGGAGACGGCCATTCATGAGGCGGGCCACGCCGTTGCCATGTATCATCTGCCTACCCATGACCCGGTGCGGCACATCACCATCATTCCCCGGGGCCAGTCCCTGGGCGCTACCTGGTATCTTCCCACAGACGATTCCGCCAACCTGACCCGGAACCAGATGTACGAGCAGATCGTGTCCCTGCTGGGCGGCCGTGTGGCAGAGGCACTGTTCCTGGGAGACATCTCCGTGGGCGCCTCCAATGACATTGACCGGGCCTCCAAGCTGGCTCGGGATATGGTGGCCCGGTACGGCATGTGCGAGAAGCTGGGCACAGTGAGCTATCTGGACGGCGGCGAGGTGTTCATCGGACGGGATTACCAGACCACCAAGAGCTACTCCGAGAAGGTGGCGGGCACCATTGACGACGAGGTCAAGGCCCTGATTGACAAGGCCTATGATCACTGCAAGCAGATTCTCACGGACAATGCCGATAAGCTTCACGCGGTGGTGGACTACCTGCTGGAAAAGGAGTCCATGACGGGAGAGCAATTTGCCGCCATTATGGAGGGCCGGGATCCGGGAGAAAGCTCCACTACCGACCTGTTTGACGCGTTCAGCCAACCGAAACAGGAGCCGGAACAAGAGAACAGTTAAACGTTATCCCCTGCCACTGGCAGGGGATACATTTCTTTTGAGGCGGATTACACGGCATAGAACAAAATGCAGAAGAACTGAAGCAGGGCACCCAGATTGACGAACAGGTGGAACACGGAGTGCATCCATTTCTTTGAACGGCCCAGACCGTAGAGAATGGAGCCGATGGTGTAGGCAATGCCCCCCAGCAGCAGAAGCAGGAAGCCGCCGAAGCCCATGGTCTCCATGGCAATCCCCGCAAAGGGGAGGATAGCCCAGCCCATGCCGATGTAGCAGATCATGGAGAAGAGATTGTATTTCTTCAGGTCAATGGCAGTGAGGGTGGCGGCCAGAGCGGCCATGCCCCACTGGAAGGCGAACATGCACCAGGCCAGCACCGGATGCTCCGGCCGGAAGGCGGAGAGGACGATCACCGTATAGGTGCCGGCAATGAGAAAGTAGATGGTGCAGTGATCGATGACCTGCATGACCTTCTTGCCCATACTGGGCTTCAGGCCGTGGTAGACGCTGGAAATGGTAAAGGTGAGGATCAGAGCCGCGCCGTATATGGCGGAGGTGACCACGCCCCAGGTGTTGCCATGGAGGGCGGCCCGGATGACACACAGGGTCAGTGCGGCAATGCCCATGGCGCCGCCTACAATGTGGGTGACCATGTTCATAATCTCCTCGCCCCGGGAATAGTCGGGAAGGGAACGGTCGGACAGCTTGGTGCGTTTCATAGGATCAAACCTTTCTACATTGGGATGAGGGTAGTGTAGCACATTTTTCACAAAAACGGTACTTCTTTTTTGTAGAATCCTCCCGTATGGGGAGAAAAACCAGGTCTCCCCGTGGTAGAGTGGAAAACAGGGTTGACAAATGTCCTCCCATGGAATACAATTTCCTCACACCAGGGTTTTCTGCCCAGGGCAGAAGCCAATGGTACGGTTCTCCCCATAGACAGGGATTATGTATTGAGAGGATTTAGCGTATGAAAAAGACCCCATTCCTGACTTTGGAAAAAGCAAGAGAGATCGCGGCCCAGATTCCCACGCCCTTCCACATTTATGACGAGGCTGGGATTCGTGCCAACGTTCGGGCGCTGAAGGCAGCCTTTGCCTGGAACAAGGGCTTCCGTGAATATTTCGCCGTAAAGGCCACCCCCAATCCCTTCATTCTGCAAATCATGAAGGAAGAGGGCTGCGGCTGTGACTGCGCTACCTATACGGAGCTGCTGCTGGCGGAGGCTGTGGGCATCACAGGCAAGAACGTGATGTTCTCCTCCAACGTGACCCCCGTGCAGGATATGCGCAAGGCCTACGAAATGGGGGCCTATATCAACCTGGATGACGCTACCTATGTGGAATTCCTGGAGCGGGTGGTGGATGGCGGCCCCATGCCCGATACGGTGTGCCTCCGGTACAATCCCGGCGGCTCCTTTTGCCTGTGCAACACCATTATGGATATGCCCCGGGACGCCAAGTACGGCATGACCGAGGATCAGATGGCGGGCTGCATGGTGAGGCTGATGAAATTGGGTGTGAAGCACTTTGGCATCCACGCCTTCTTGGCCTCCAACACCACCACCAACGAATACTATCCGGAGCTGAGCAGTCAGCTGTTCCAGCTGGCTGTCCGGCTTCACAACGCCACCGGGGCACACATTGCCTTCATTAACCTGTCCGGCGGCATTGGGGTGGACTACCGTCCCGAGCAGCCCAAGTGTGACATTGCTGTCATCGGTGAGGGCGTCCGTCAGCGCTATGAGCAGATTCTGGCCCCGGCAGGCATGGGTGACGTGGCCATTTTCACAGAGCTGGGCCGGTTTATGCTGGCGCCCTTCGGCCACCTGATCTCCACGGTGATCCATCAGCAGCACATCTATCGGGAGTATGTGGGTCTGGACGCCTGCGCCGCCAACCTGATGCGCCCTGCCATGTATGGCTCCTACCATCACATCACAGTGCTGGGCAAGGAGGACGCGGTGCTGGATCATGTGTACGACGTGGTAGGCGGCCTGTGTGAGAACAACGACAAGTTCG
>CAYMWT010000111.1:0-7504 GCA_964394055.1 uncultured Oscillospiraceae bacterium | reverse complement strand
GGGGGTTGATGCCAGCGCCTACCAGGTAACGCTTCTTCTCGTCCAGCAGCTCCAGGGGGTTCTCCTTGTGGGAGGCGTAGTCCTTCCGGAAGACAAAGTACATCAGATGATCCTCGTCGTCCACAATGGGCAGGGAGTTGAGCTTGTGCTCCCAGATGATGTCGTTGGCTTCCTTCAGGGAGGTTTCCTTGGGAGCGGTAATCAGGCGCTCTCTGGGGGTCATGAAGTCGGCCACCTTATCGGTAGGCTCCATACGGGAGACACGATAATCACGGCTGGTGACCAGACCCAGCAGCTTTCCGTTAGCGGTGCCATCCTCGGTGATGGCCACAGTGGAGAAGCCGTTTCTGGCCTTCAGGGCAAGCACATCCGCCAGGGTGGCGTCGGGAGTCAGATTGGAGGCGGAGGTGACGAAGCCGGCCTTATAGCCCTTCACTCTTGCCACCATGGCTGCCTGGTTCTCAATGGTCTGGGAACCAAAAATAAAGCTGATGCCGCCCTCCTTGGCCAGAGCGATGGCCAGGGTATCGTTGGAAACGGACTGCATGACCGCGGAGGTCAGAGGCACATTCAGGGAAATGGCAGGCTCCTCAAAGCCCTTACGGTACTTGACAAGGGGCGTTCTCAGACTGACACGGTCGGGGATGCAGTCTTCTGAGGTATAGCCGGGGATCAGAAGATACTCGCTGAAGGTGCGGCTGGGTTCCGGATAATAGTACGCCATTTGTTTTTTCCTCCTGTTTGTATATTTGAATATTTTTTCTTACAATGTCTTGCCGTCTCCCGAATCCAGAACCTCCTGGATCACCTTGCCGTCGCTGTTCAGGTTTTTAAAGTTGCCAAGAATTTCACTGACCGGATCCACAATGGCAAAGGTATGGGGATATCTCTTTACAATGGCAGCCACCGACGCTACCTGGGTCTTGTTTACCACGCACAGCAGTACGCTGACCTCCTTGCCGGAATACATACCCTTGGCAGGGATCAGGGTTGCGGAGTGATGGAGACGATTGATCAGCTCCTTGGAAATCTCTTCGGGATAGTCGGTGATGATCTGAAAGGAGATGGCCTCTCTGCCGGACTTCATCAGCCGGTCACCTACGGTGGAGGACATGAAGGTATAGAGAATGCACAATATCACCGGCTCCATCTGGTAGCCATAGACAAAGTAGCTGGTGATGGCAATGCAGCAGTTGATGGCAAGGTTCATTCCAAAGAATGGCTTATTGGGGCGGCGCTTGTGGATGATGGCGGAAACAAAGTCGATACCGCCGGTATAGGAGCTGGCCTTGATCAGCATGGAATAGGAATAGCCCTGGATGATGCCTGCCACCAGAGGGCCCAGAATTTTGCTGGTACCGTTTTCCGTTGCATAGGCAAAGGAAGAAAGATCCACATGATCCAGCAGCAGCAGTCCCAGGGAAAAGGTAACCACATACACCATGCTGCGAAGAGCCATAGGCTTGCTGACCTCAATGTAGCACCAGATGGCAAGAGGAATGTTAATCAGCAGACTTAAATAGCCCACTCTGATGCCGGTGACATACTGGATCATGGTGCAGATGCCGTTGACGCCGGAAGGGGCGAACTGGTTTGGGAAAACAAAAAGCTGATAATTCATAGCTCCCAAAAGGGCTACAAACCCAATGAAAGCATAGGTCCATACCTTTTTCGCGATACGCATACCCTTACTCCCTGTTTCTTTCATTTGTTCCCGGATAGAAAGCTATCCATCTTAACTGTAGATTCTAGCATAGGTTTTTCCGGGGGTCAAGGCACAAATTGACGAATTTTCATTGGGAAACAAATGGGTTTGTGGGGGTCTTTCCCAATTGTCCGCGGCGCAGAAATCTTTGTCCGCCGGGAATGGGAAAACCCATTGTTTTTTAGAAGGGATATTCCGAATTTCTTTTTATTTTTACCAAAAAATCCTTGTGTTTTCTAGTAAAATGTGATAAAATTTAGGGTGAGAAGGTTTGCCCAAAATACACGCTTTTGGGCTTTTGTATAGAAATAGGAAAGGAGCCTCCCTATGTACTCTTCCGCCTATGTATGGGCAAAGGTTTTATCCTACATTGAGGACCGTCTGGATGCCGTTACCGTCTCCGCCTGGTTTGACGATGCCGAGGTCATCGAGCTGAATGAAACCAATCTGATCCTCTATTCCCCCTCGGACTTTCGCCGGGAGATCATCCGCAAGCGCTGCACCGGCTACATCCAGGACGCCTTAAAGGAGATTTTCAACTCCGACGCAAAGCTGCTGGTCTTTGGAGACGAGGAAATGAAGGCCAGAAAGGCCAAGGGCCGTCCCGTCTCCTCCATGGACTTTAACCCCCAGTTCACCTTTGATAACTTCATCGTCGGCCCATCCAACCAGTTTGCCCATTCCGCCGCCACCTTTGTTTCCAAAAACCCGGGCCAGAATTATAACCCCTTATTTCTCTATGGCCCTCCCGGCGTGGGCAAGACCCATCTGCTTTATGCCATTGCCAACGGCATCCGCAAGGACAATCCCGATGCCAACATCGTCTACATCAAGGGTGACCAGTTCACCAATGAGCTGATCGACGCCATTAAAAACGGTAAAAATATCGAATTCCGTTCCAAATATCGGGAAGCGGATTTGTTTCTGGTGGACGATATTCAGTTCATTGCCGGTAAGGAATCCACCCAGGAGGAATTCTTCCACACCTTTAATAAGCTTTATGAGGAGCACAAGCAAATTGTCCTCACCAGTGACCGGAAACCCGACGATATGCTGACATTGGAGGAGCGGCTTCGCAGCCGGTTCCAGTGGGGCATTATTTCCGACATCAACCCGCCAAACTATGAGACTCGAATGGCCATTCTAAAAAACAAGGCAAAGCAGCTGGGTCTGGAGCTGTCCGATGATGTATGCAACTATATTGCCACCAACATCACCACCAACGTCCGGCAGTTGGAGGGCACCGTAAAGAAGATTCTGGCCTACCGGGATCTGAACAACATGCCCCTGGATCTCCCCCACATCTCCGGGGTCATCAGCGACATGTTCAAAAGCGAGGGCAACGCCCTTCCCACGCCCGCGCTGATCATCACCCAGGTGAGCAAGTTCTACAACGTGGACGAAGGCGTCCTCCGGGGTACCCAGAAAAACAAGGGTACCGCCGAGGCCCGTCAGGCTGCCATGTATCTGATCCGGAAGCTGACCAATCTGAGCCTGCCTGACATCGGCAAGGAATTCGGCCGGGATCATTCCACCGTTCTCTACGCCATCCGCAAAGTGGAGGTCGCCCTGAAAAACGGAGATCAGAACATGCAGAACAATATCCGGGACATTACCTCCAACATCAATTCCAGCCTGTAACCCCCTGAAAGAAAGCTTTTTCTCCATACCCTTTCTTTATTCCAAAATTTATCCACAGGCACTGTGGAATGTGGATAAATTTTCTGTGGATAACTTTTTTCTAAAAATGCTTCCACAAGCCCTGTGGAAAAGTTCTCCTTTCTCCACACTGGGCTGTGGATAAAAAAGTCTTGTCTCTCTAAGAGAAAACCCACTTTTCCACATAATTTTCTTCTACGGCTGTTACGACTGCCTTAACCTACGATTTATCTATATATTGAAATCCGAATACAAGAAAGGAAGCTCACTATGCGTTTTACCTGTGAAAAAAACATGCTGGTTACGGGACTGAACATTGCCAGCCGAACTGTAGCTCAGAAAAGCAGTATTTCCGTTCTGGAAGGCATTCTCTGCAAGGCCGGCTTAGGCATCAGCCTCACCGGCTATAATATGGAAACCGCCATTACCTATGATATCGATGCGGAGGTATCCGATCCCGGCGCCTGCATTCTCCCGGCCAAGCTCTTCGGGGACATCATCCGCCGTCTGCCGGAAGGCCCTGTCACCGTGGTGGTGGACGACAGCTTTAAGGTTTCCATCCGTTCCGGTTACGCCTCCTTCACCATTTCCGCGGAATCCTCCGAGGATTACCCGGAGCTGCCCGACGTAAACGACGGCAGACCGGTAAAGCTGCCCCAGAACAAGCTGAAGGAGCTGATCAACGGCACCATTTTTGCCGTGTCCGAAAACCAGGGCCGTCCCATTCACACCGGCGTCAAATTCGAGGTTGCAGACGATACCATCACCACCATTGCCGTGGACGGCTTCCGTCTGGCAAGAAGAACCTACCATCCCCAGGAAGGTACCGGCCGGGATATGAACTTTGTGGTTCCCTCCGCCGGTCTGAAGGAAGTGGAAAAGATCGTTTCCGATTCCGAGGATCCCGCGGCCTTCACTCTGGGCAGAAAGCATATTCTCTTCCAGGTGGGCAAGGCTACTCTGGTTTGCCGTCTGCTGGAAGGAGAATTCCTGGATTGGCGGCGGGTGGTTCCCACCAACTGCCCCATCAAGCTGGTGGCCCATGTTTCCGACCTGGCCTCTTCCGTGGAGCGTGTAGGTCTGATCGTTTCCGAAAAATACAAAAGCCCTGTCCGCTGTGTCTTCGGCAACCAGGAGCTTCAAATGAAGACCAACACTACCATCGGCGTGGCAGAGGATCGGTGCAGCTTTGCCGGCGACGGCAAGGAGCTGGAAATCGGATTCAACGTCCGGTATCTGTCCGAGGCACTGAAGGCTGTCCCAAGTGAGGAAGTGACCCTGGAGCTGACCAATGGATTAAGCCCCATTGTGCTGACCCCGGCGGATGATAAGTATGATTTCTCCTATATGGTTCTGCCTGTGCGAATCAAAAGCTGATTGGAGGAAGTAAAATGAAAGTAGTGGTTAAAAAGAAGGAGTTAATTACCCCTCTGTATATCACCACGGAATTTATCAAGCTTCAGGACGCTATGAAATACGCCAATGTGGTGTTTTCCGGCGGTGAGGCCAAGCTTCTCATCCAGGAGGGTGAGGTTCTGGTGAATGGGGAAGGCTGCACTATGCGGGGCAAAAAGCTTCGGGATGGGGATACCTTCACCTTCTCCGGCCATACCTTCCGAATTGAGCGGAAAGCATGAACTTATCTTCTCTTTATCTCCGTTCCTTCCGGAACTACCAGGAGGAAACCATTGAATTTGACCCGGGGGTCAATCTGATCGTGGGAGACAACGCCCAGGGAAAGACCAACCTGCTGGAAGCCATCTATTATCTTGGCAGCGGGAAGAGCTTCCGGGCCATGGTCAGCCGGGAGATGATCGGCTTTGGCGCGGAATTCGCGGAACTGAAAGGGGATATTTTCTCCCAGGAGCGGGAGCAGAGCCTGCGGTTTCTGTTGTTTGCCGCCTCCCGTCCCAGGCAGATGTTCCGCAACGGCGTCCGGAAAAAATCTCTGGAGGAAATCGCCGGCGTGCTGCCCGGCGTGCTGTTCTGCCCGGAGGATCTGATGATCCTGAAAACCGGGGCTGCCCAGCGGCGACGATTTGGAGACTCAGTATTATGTCAACTGCGCCCAAATTACGATGCCGCCCTCACGGAATATAATCGGATCCTGGAGCAGAAAAATCGGATCCTCAAGGATCATTTCGAAAATCCGTTGGTTCTGGAAATCCTGCCGGAATACAATCTCCGGCTATGCCAGGTTGGGGCTTTGCTGATTTCCTACCGGGCACGGTTTTATGAGGGACTTCAGCGGGAGGCTGCCCGGTTTCACCATCAGTTTTCCGGGGGAAACGAAGAATTCACTCTGGAATATAAAACTGTTTCCACGGTGAAGGATCCCTTTGCGTCCACCTCTGTGTTGACGGAAAATCTGATGGAGCATCTGGAAGGCCACAAACGGGCAGAGCTGGAAACCGCCCAATGCCTTACCGGCCCCCACAAGGATGACTTTACCATCCGCCTTTCCGGTATCGACCTGAAAACCTATGGCTCCCAGGGACAGACCCGTACCGCTGCCATCAGCCTGAAGCTGGCTCAGCGGGAGCTGCTCAGCCGGGAATGGGGGGAGGAGCCGGTGTTGCTGCTGGATGATGTGCTGTCGGAGCTGGATCCGGGACGGCAGGACTTTGTGCTGAATCAGATTCTCGGCGGTCAGGTGTTCATCACCTGCTGTGAGCCGGGACGGCTGACCAAGCTGGGAAAAACCATTGAAATTCAAAAGGGAAGCGTTTACAGAAAATAACTGGGTCGTATCCGAAAACCGTCAAGCGTTTTCCTGCCGGTTTTCTGATATGTCCCATACAATAATGTTATTTTATCCCAGATTTACAGGAGTAGTAATATGTCTGAAGAAACGAAAGTAACACAGGAATATGGCGGATCTCAGATCCAGGTTCTGGAGGGACTGGAGGCTGTCCGGAAGCGGCCCGGTATGTATATCGGCTCCACCTCCGCCTCGGGTCTGCACCATCTGGTTTATGAGATCGTGGACAACGCCATCGATGAAGCCTTGGCCGGATACTGCAAGCACATTACCGTGACCATCAACCCGGGAAATTCCATCACCGTCACCGATGACGGCCGTGGTATCCCCGTGGATATCCAGCCCCAGACAGGCCGTCCCGCTCTGGAAGTGGTTTATACGGTCTTACATGCCGGCGGCAAGTTCGGCGGCGGCGGCTATAAGGTCTCCGGCGGTCTTCACGGCGTGGGCGCCTCCGTTGTCAACGCTCTGAGTGAGTGGATGCGGGTACGGGTGCACAAGAACGGCAGCATCTACGAAATCAAATTCGCCAGGGGTCACATCACCCAGGAGATGACCATTGTAGGAAAGACCGACAAAACCGGTACGGAGGTCACCTTCCAGCCGGATCCGGAGATGTTTGAGACCCTTGTCTACGACTATGAGATCCTCCACGAGCGGATGCGGGAGGAGGCCTTCCTGAACGCCGGCCTTTCCATCACCATCACCGATGATCGGGACGACGAAAAGCAGATCCGGGAGACCATGTGCTATGAGGGCGGTATCCGGGAATTCGCCGTGTGGTGCAACCGGAACAAAACTCCCGTTCACCAGGATGTCATCTACATGTCCGGCACCAAGGGGGACGCCTCCGCGGAAATCGCCGTGCAGTATAACGACGGCTATAACGAGTTTATCATGTCCTTTGCCAACGACGTCCGTACCCCGGAAGGCGGCATGCACGAGACCGGCTTCAAGACGGCCCTGACCCGGGTGCTCAACGCCTACGGCGTAAAAAACGGCATCATCAAGGGGGAGGACAAGGTATCCGGCGAGGACTGCCGGGAGGGCATTACCGCCATTATTTCCGTAAAGCTGACGGATGCCCAGTTTGAAGGCCAGACCAAGGCCAAGCTTGGCAACGCCTATATCCGCACCCTGGTTGACCAGATCGTCAATGACCAGCTGGCCACCTATTTTGAGGAGCATCCCCAGGTAGCCAAGGCGGTATTGGACAAGGCCATGATGGCAAACCGGGCCAGAGAGGCCGCCCGGAAGGCGAGAGAATCCATCCGCCGGAAGACCGGCCTGGAATCCGGCCAGATGCCAGATAAGCTTCAGGACTGCAACGAGCGGGATCCGGAGCTGTGCGAAATCTACATCGTGGAGGGCGACAGCGC
>CAYMWT010000110.1:0-7523 GCA_964394055.1 uncultured Oscillospiraceae bacterium | reverse complement strand
TCCGGTCGGCCAGGGTCAGAGCCTCGGTCTGGTCGTGGGTGACGTAGAGCATGGTAGCGCCTAAGCGCTTGTGCAGCAGCAGGATCTCCCGACGGGTGGCGCTGCGGAGCTTGGCGTCCAGATTGGAAAGAGGCTCGTCAAACAGGAACAGCTGGGGGTTACGGACAATGCTTCGGCCCATGGCAACACGCTGGCGCTGACCGCCGGAGAGCTGGGAGGGCTTCTTGTTCAGCTGCTGGGTCAGGCCCAGCACCTCGGCGGCAGCCAGAACCTTGGTGTGGATCACATTGGGGTCTTCCTTCCGGAGCGTCAGGGAGAAGGCCATGTTTTCATAAATGGTCATGTGGCCGTAGAGGGCGTAGTTCTGGAACACCATGGCGATGTCCCGATCCTTGGCGGGGGCGTTGGTCACATCCTTGCCGTTTAAGAGCATTTTGCCCCGGGTGATGTCCTCCAGACCGGCCACCATCCGCAAGGTGGTGGACTTGCCGCAGCCGGAGGGGCCAACCAGAACGATCAGCTCCCCGTCCTTGACATCCAGGTTGAAGTCAAATACGGCCTGAACATCGTTGTCATAAACTTTCTCTAAATGCTGTAAGCTCAGTTCTGCCATATTAGTCCACCCTCTCTACGTTCAAATCGATGGTCTTCATATAGTCGGCCAGCTTCTTGCTGCTAATGTAGCTGGTGATACCGGCCACGATGCAGCACAGACCGGACAGAGCCAGGCAGACCATTACATAGGTATACTGACCATTTGTCATGACCTGGGTCGGTACGCCGGCAATTTCCACGGAAGCGGCGTGGGCCTTGGCGGGCAGGTAGAACATCCGGACAAACTGCATGGCGCCGATGATCAGCAATGTCACGGTGAAGCCGCCCTTGCGGGTCTTCACTTCCTCGGAGGCCAGGAAGGCCGTCAGCAGGAACAGAAGATTATACACAACAGAGGCGCCGATCACCCAGTTGTAGTAATAGGAGCCTACATCGGACTGGTAGATGCTGACAAAGTACAGGCAGTCCAGCACGATGGCCAGGAGGATCAGATTGGAAGAGGTCTTGTCCTTGGTATAACGCATACGATCCAGCTTGATCTGGGTGACATCCTGAGTCTGAGTCATACGGCTACCTCCTTCCCGGTTTCGATGAGAGCCTTCTCATCCCGCATTACGGATAGCTTCCAGAACATGTTGACGATCAGTCCAACGGAGGCCAGAACCGCCAGAGCGGCCACCAGGTAATGGACATCCAGAAGGGCGGTGGATTCGGTGTAGACGATGTTGGAGAACATCTCGGACTGCTCTTTGAGAGCGTCAAAATCCACGGTGGTCAGGAACTGCCACTTAAAGGCGTTGATGTAAATGTGGGACCAGATGGCAGTGGCCACAGAGGCCACACTGTATAGAATTGTAGCAACATAGTTGCCTACATAGTATTTTCTGCGGATATGGGTATTGGTGAGGTAAAGCAGACAGGCGAGAAGAATCAGTCCAATGCTGACATTCAGGAAGGACTTGTTGAACGGCTGCATATCGTAGTAGAGAATGGAGCCGGCGACCTTGGAATTTTCGGGGTGAGCAGCGTCACGGATGGTAAAACGCAGGGCATCGTGGATGTCCGTAATCATTCCGAGGCTGTAAATAAACCAGATGGCAGAGACGATGACTGCAAACATGCAGACGATTTTCTGGAAACCCAATTGTTTTTTATACATAATGACCTCCCGTGTCGAAAGGGGCCCCATGCCGGAGGGCATTTCCATGCCCTCCGGGGGTTCCCATTCAACTAAGTATGGTAAAGGTTTCTCGGATTGTGCGGCAACGGCCGAAACCAAAGCCGCAGCATACAGATGGGACTGGATTAACCGTTCAGGGACTGATAGAAGGTGACCAGATTGTCGTAGGCATCCTGTCTCAGGCTCAGGAAGGCCTTGCCGTTCCAGTCGTTGGCAACCTTGGCGGCGGCGGACTCCGCGTCCTTCACGCCTTCCACGGTGTAGCCGTTTACGATCTGGTCAACGAAGATGTTGGCCTGATCCTTGCTGGTGCCGAAGTTGGCGTTGCCCAGCTCGGTGTAGCTCTTGATCATGTCGTTCTCGTCCTTGGTGTTGGGCAGAACGGTGGGCATGGAGGTGTACCAGGGGTTCTCAGCCAGGGCCAGCTCGGGATGCTTGATGGTGCCAAGACCGATGGCGACAGAGATGTGGCCGGCGCCTTCCTTACCGATGGCGTTGGTGCACTGGTACTCGAAGGCCTGGCTCTTGGCGAAGCTCAGAGTGGAGCCCAGATACTGACGGGCGTAGTTGGTGTAGTTGCCGGCGGTGAGCTTCTGGAGCTCCTCAAAGGTGGCGTCGGCGATGACGGGCATTTCCTCACCGTTGAACAGGAAGGTCTCACCCTGCTTGATGAAGCCGTCGGGGCCGTAGGACATGAGGATCATGCCTTCGGGGGAGTAAGCGTAGTCGATGAGCTTCAGAGCGGCGTTGAGCTTGTTCTCGTCATTGGCAACGCCTTCCGCGGAGATGGCCCAGGCGTCGGTCTTGACGCTGCGCCAGGACTCGGTAAAGCGCATGTACACGCCGTCTTCGTTGGTGCCGTCATACCAGCGGGCGACAGGAACCATAACGGCCATGTACTTTTCGCCCTCCTGGAGCTTGGTGTCGTTGAGGATGGTCTGAGTCTGGTTGTAGTCGTAGTGCATGAAGCCCAGGTCGTTCTCCAGCATGGTGGCGGAGGACTCCTTGGAGTTGTCCAGGAAGGACTTGGAGATCAGACCTTCCTTAGCCAGGGCGTTCATACGCTCCATGGCCTTGTAGGTTTCGGGCTCCTGACGGGCGTCGTGGAGCATGCCGTCAGCGCCGACGTACAGCCACTCCTGACGGGATTCCACACCGCGGATGCCGAACAGGTTGCCGGCAAACCGGTACATATCCACACGACGCTGGTTGTTGTCGTCCTCACGGGAGAACAGACCCTGGATGGAATCGGTGCCGTTGAGGGTCTTGGCGTTGGCGACCACGCAGCGGAGCAGGGCCACCAGCTCGTCAGCGTCCCAGGCAGCGTTCTGGCCGATGAAGAGGTTGGAACGGTCGGTGCCGTAGTAGCCGTTGTAAGCGGTATCGATGTAGGTACGCAGCATATTGACAGCGGTCACGCCGTCCATGGAACCGGCCTCGTTCATCAGGGCGATGATGTTGCCGGCGGCGTCGTAGTCCTTGGTCACGGTCTCAGTGGAGGTGCCGTCCAGGGTGACAACGTCAACGGTGACCTTGCCGGAGGTGGGCATATAGGGCTCGTACACGGGGGCCTTGGTCTTGCCGCAGGCATCGGCGGCGAATTCGCCCTCGCCGTCCAGCAGCTTCACGACCCAGTCAGCACGCATCAGGGGCATACGCTCGATGTCGTTGACACCGTCGAAGTAGGGGGAGAAGTAGATGGCGCCGGTACTGGTGTCGCCGGTGATGGACAGGCGGACAATGGGGTTCTCGTCCAGATAGGCCTTAAAGTTGGGCATCTGATCCAGATATTCGGCGATGTTCACCAGGGAACCGCCGGTGCCGTACTCGTTGAGGGTGGTGGCGTTGCCGCTGACCATATCAACCTCGCCCAGACGATCCTTCCAGTATTCGAACTCCTTCTGAGCGGAGTTGCCCTGGTACTTGTCCTCGAAGACCATGCCCAGACGGTTCTGAACCTCCACCCAGGTGGGCTTCAGGTCGCCGGCCTGGTAGGTAACACCGTCGGCCAGCTGGATGCCTTCTCCGGCGACTTCGGCGTCGAAGAACAGGCCGGTCTTCTTGCTGTTGTAGCCGGTGGCCATCCGCAGGATGGTGCCTTCGGCGAAGGCCAGATCCTTGGGAGCCTCGGTTTCAGCGGGAGCGGCGGGAGCAGCCTCGGTAGCTGCGGGAGCCGCGGGAGTGGTGGCCTGGGGCAGAGACTTGCCGCAGCCTGCGAAGCAGGCGACGATCATGGTCAGCACCAGAACAGCGGAAATGAGCTTTTTCATTTTGCGTTTTCTCCTTCTTAAATGTATTGAATATCGTCATCCGGCAAGCCGGATTGGATATAAGGGGATTATTCCTTCACGCCGCCCACGTTGACGCCCTTGGCGAAATACTTCTGAATGAAGGGGTAGATCACCAGGATGGGAACGATGGAGCAGACGATCAGGGCGTAGATCACGGAGTCGGAGGCATAGGGACGGTTCCAGCCGGCGATGAACTCCGGGTCCGTGTACTCTTCCAGCTTCAGACGGATGAAGACCTGGAGGGGATGCTCGTTGGAGTTGGAGATCATCTGCCGTGCCCAGAAGTAGCCGTTCCAGCGGGAGATGGCGAAGAACAGGGCAACGGTGGCGATGGTGGACTTGCTCATGGGGATGTAGACCTTGCTGAGCACCTGGAACTCGGTGGCGCCGTCCACAACGGCGGCTTCCTCGATGTCCGAGGGCACGCCCTCAAAGGCGTTCCGGAGGAGGATGATGTTCATGGCTGCCATGCCCATGGCGATGACCACCAGCCACTTGTCGTCCATAATGCCCATGGCGTTGAAGACTTCCTTGGTATCCAGATAGTTCAGGTACTGGGGGATGATACCGGCGGAGAACCACATGGTGAACACCAGGAAGAAGTTGAAGAACCGGCGGAACAGCAGCCGCTTCTTGCTCAGGGCGTAGGCGCCCAGGATGGCAACGAACATGCACCAGATGGTACCGTAAACCGTCAGGAACAGGGTATTGGCGTAGGCGTTCCAGAACATGTTGTTGCTGAACATTTCCTTAAAGGCGTCGAACTGAATGTCCTTGGGAAACAGCACCACCTGGCTGTAGTCCACGGCGTGACGACCGGACAGAGCGGCGGAGATGGTGTAGACGAAGGGGTACAGGCAGCACAGGGCGAACATGGTCAGCAGGGTGTAGCTGACGATCTTAAAGATCAGTTCGGAAATCTCAAGCTTTCTTTTCATACGCGCACCCCCTTAGTACAGCGATACATCCGAGGCTTTTCGGGCGATGGTGTTTGCGCCGATGACCAGCAGCATACCCACCACGTTGCTCATCATTTCCGCGGCGGCGGCGATGCCGGTCTGGCCGGCCTGGCCCATGCCGTAGCGCTGAGCGAAGGTGGAAACCACGTCGGCGGTGACATAGATGTTGGTATTGTACAGCAGCAATACCTTTTCGTAGCCGATCTGGAGCAGAGAACCGATCCGGGTGATCAGCATGATCACCACGGTGGACAGGATGCTGGGCAGAACCACATACTTCATCTGGGCCATCTTGCCCGCGCCGTCGATCTGGGCGGCCTCGTAGCTGGTGGGAGAGATGGCGATGATGGCAGCGAAGAAGACGATGCTGTCATAGCCGGCGGTTTCCCAGATGCCGCTGATGTTGTAGATGGAACGGAAGAAGGAAGGGTTGTTCAGAAGGCCCGCGTTGGCCACCTCTTCCCCGATCACACCCATGCCCATCAGCGCCTGGGACAGGATGCCCATGGAGGAGGTCAGGGAGCCCTGCTTGACCAGCATGGTGACAAGAGACGTCATAACGACGGTGGAGATGAACTTGGGCAGGTAGGTGAGAACCTGGTAGACGGAGCGAAGGAGGTTGGACTTGATCTCGTTAAAGAACAGGGCCAGAATAATGGGTACGGGGAAGCCGAAGCACAGACCGTAGAAGCTTAAGAGGAAGGTGTTCCGCAAAGCCCGCCAGAACTCGGTGGACATGGCCTCCTTACCGGCCAGCAGCTTCTTAAAGTTGGAGAAGCCCATAAAGAACTGATCCGCCACAGGCTTGACCTCGTCATTGACCTTGAAGCAGCGCAGCAGCTCATACATGGGGAAGTATCTCCAGAACAGGAAGACCAGGATCATGGGAATGAGCATCAGATACAGGCGCCAGTCCTTGGCGACGGATTTCGCCACATTGCGCCAGTAGTGCTTTTCCACATCATCCCGAACCAGCTGTTCCGGGTCTGTGCGGTAAGAGTTTGAGGATTTGTCATAAATCAGGAAATCCCCAGCTAACGATTTCTTCAAATCTGTTCTCTCCCTTCAACGGATTGCTCCTTTTGGACACGGAGCAAATATTTTTTTTGATCTTCGAAAAGACCCTCTATCCGACGGCACACCCAGATCACACACGCTGTAAAGAGGATCGAAAGGGCGTCTGTCGTAATAAAGCCAAGACACGCGGAGAGGGAATAGCCAAACACCAGGGCTACCGCTCCCCTGCCGAGCTGCATCAGCACCTGTACGCACGCCGCGAACAGCATGGCTGCCAGCCCGTCCTGCCGGATCCGCTCCTTTCCCGGGTGCTTCAGCAGCGCCAGGGCGAACAGGGAAAAGAGATTTCCGACACAAAAAATAAGGTACTGCTGAACATTCCCACCGGAGAGGGCCGCGACCACCATTCCGCCGAGAACGGCGTGGATGGCTGACCAGCCGTTCCAGCGCATGAGCACCAGGGCCACCACCGCGCCCACGGTGGATACCACATACAGCTGGTCGGCGTAAATGGTGACGGAGGCAATGGAGATCGCCGCCTGAGAGATCACCATAAGCACCGCCATAATGGTCAGGTCGATGCTCCGGTACTGGGAAAAGGATATTTGCCGATTCATAGCTTCACCTGTCAATTTATACTCTTGCTTTCTCCCCAAATCGTGGTATGATGGACACCAATTAAGGATAAGGAGAGGAAACCATGGCCGAAACCATTTATGTTACCCCGGACGATAAGCTCCAAAGGATCTTTGACAGCGCTCCGGAGGGGGCCACCATCGTCCTTTCTCCGGGAATCTACCGGCAAAAGGCGGTGATCCGCCGGGATGGCCTGACGCTCCTGGGTCAGGGTCGGGAGAAAACCATCCTGGTCTTTGACGACTATGCCCGGAAGCGGGGAGCGGATGGGTTTGAGTACCTGACCTTCCGCAGCTTTACGTTGGCGGTGTGCGCCGACGATGTAACCATAAGGTCTTTGGCCGTTGTGAACGATGCCCTGCACCCGGAACGGAAGGGCCAGGAAATCGCCCTGTCCGTGGTGGGCAGCGGCTTTGCCATGGAGGACTGCCGCCTGACCTCCACCCAGGATACCCTGTTTACCGGGCCGCTGCCTCCCGACCTGATCGAGCGCTACACCGGGCTGTTTCCCGATGAGCTGCGCCGGGGCGGAGAAATGGAGCAGGTGTTCCGGAACTGCCTGATAGAAGGCACCGTGGATTTTATCTTCGGCTGCGGGAAGACCCTGTTTGAAAACTGCGAGCTTCGCTCCCTGGAGGACGTCCGGGAAACGGGCTATGTAGCCGCTCCGGCCCATGGCGAAAATCAGACAGAGGGCTATCGGTTCCGGGATTGCCGCTTTACCTGCGCCCCGGGGGTCAAGCCGGGCAGCGTGTACCTGGCCAGGCCCTGGCGGGATTACGGCCTGAGTGTGTTTGAAAACTGCGAATATGGCAGCCATATCCATCCTTTGGGCTTTGATCCCTGGAACGATAGCCACCGGGATCTGACCGCGCGGTTCTTTGA
>CAYMWT010000109.1:0-7561 GCA_964394055.1 uncultured Oscillospiraceae bacterium | reverse complement strand
ATGATATGAAGGTTGTCCTCATTCACCTGAAATGCCGGATGATCTGCGTTGGATGTGACCAGCACAAATTCTTTTGAGCGGGCGCAAAAATAGCGAATACCTTGTTTGGTCAAATGATGGTTGTCGATTATTACAAAAGAAACAGCCGACTTATTCGGCATTTTCTTCGAGTTGACGCCCATCTTTTCCTGTACTCTTCCAGAATTGAGCGACCACAAATCGGTTGTCTGCTCTATCTCATAATACTGGTGCAGTCCTTCTTGAACGCCCATTATTTTAGGAAAATCTCTGTCCACGTCTAAATCATCTGTGGCCCCAGTGCTGATTTTTCCATCAACAGACATAAGCATAAATAGCGTTGTGATTGGTCTATCCATTTTATCTCTCCTAACTCCAGGTTATCGGTGAGGCCATTATAAAGAAGCACCCGCCGAAAAGCAGCTTCTTCTTGGCTAGTGTTCCCTTCCTTCTGACAGGCCGCCTGACGGTTCTCCCTGTTTTTGCTATTCTATGGCCCGGATCACAGCTTGCTGAAAATATCTCCCAGGCTTTCATGAAACACAAGGTCTGCCTGGCTGTCATAGGAGGTCTCATCCCGGTTGATCAGTACCAGCCGGTTTCCCCGGTAGTAGTGAATCAGTCCGGCCGCCGGATAAACCGTCAGACTTGTCCCCGCCACGATGAGCAGATCCGCCCCGCGGATGGCCATCACACTTTTTTCAATGGTATCCTGGTCGAGGCTTTCTTCATATAGCACCACATCCGGCTTCACCGTTCCGCCGCAGGCGCATTTGGGCACTCCCTGGGCGTCCCGAACATATTCCGCCGGGTAGAACTTCCTGCACCTGACGCAGTAGTTGCGCAGTACCGAGCCGTGGAGCTCATAGACCTTCTTGCTCCCCGCCTTTTGGTGCAGCCCGTCAATGTTCTGTGTCACCACCGCATCCAGCTTTCCTTCCGCTTCCCACCGGGCCAGCACCTTGTGGGTGATGTTGGGTTCAAACCCCAGGGGCAGCATTTTCTCCCGGTAGAACCGGAAGAAATATTCCGGACGGCTCTCATAGAAGGTATGGCTGATAATGATCTCCGGCGGATAGTCAAAGTGCTGGCTGTATAAGCCGTCCACACTCCGGAAATCCGGGATACCGGATTCCGTGCTTACTCCTGCCCCGCCGAAGAAAACGATCCGATTGCTCTGTGCAACCCATTCCTTCAGAATATCCAGTTTTTCCATAGTACCGCCTCCTCAGGTGCCCCACGGTGTCTTATTTTCAATATAATTCCTCTTGATTTTTTCCACCCTTCTGATAAAATAAAAATGACAATACTCTCCCCATTGTCCTAAGCCCTGTCCCGCCTCCCTGCGGGCAGGGCTTTTTTATCTTTCAGACGGTTAAGCATTTTCCTCCCGCTCCTCCGTTTCCATTTCCTTCAGGAGCTTCTTGTCCTGCTTCGAGGACAGATCCAGTCTTTCGTACATATCCGGCCTTCTTTCCCTTGTGCGGCGGAGGGACTGCTTTCTGCGCCATAACCGCACCTTTTCATGGTTGCCGGAGGTGAGGATCTCCGGAATCTCCCTGCCATGCCACACCGCCGGCCGGGTGTATTGGGGATATTCCAGCAGCCCGTTAAAGTGGCTTTCCTCCTCAAAGCACTCCGGATCTGCCAGCACTCCGGGAACCATCCGGCATACGGCATCTGTCACCGCCATGGCGGCGATTTCCCCGCCGGTCAGCACAAAATCCCCCAGAGAGATTTCCTCATCCACACATTCGTCAATGAACCGCTGATCGATGCCCTCATAGTGACCGCAGACCAGAATCAGGTTTTCTATTTTACTCAACCGAATAGCATCCGCCTGCCGGAAGGTGTGCCCGCAGGGGGACAGATAGATGGTATGCACCGGTCCGCCCGCCTCATCGCAGACAGCCTCCCAGCACCGGTAAATGGGATCAGCAGCCATCACGGCCCCCCGTCCCCCGCCGTAGGGATAGTCGTCCACTTGATTTTGCTTGTTGGCAGTGTAGTCCCGAATTTGGTGGGTATCAATGATGATGTAGCCCCGTTCCTGAGCCCGGCCCAGAATACTTTCGCTGAGCACATCTCCCAATGTCTCCGGGAACAGGGTCAAAATATCAATCCTCATCGCTGCGCATCCCCTCCAGGAGCTTTACCTCCATAGCATTCTTCCCCAGATCCGTAGACAGAATAAATTCCTTCACCGCCGGAATCATGTATTCATGCTCCCCCTGAATCACATATACGCAGTTACCAGGATAATCCAGCACCTCCGTGATTTTCCCAATGGTCTTTCCATCTGCCGTGACCTCCATCCCAATGAGATCCCCGGCAAAGATCACGTCCTCGGCAATATCCTCCCGGTAAAGCTCCAGGACTTTTCCCCGCAGAAGCTGTCCCTGCTCCATGGTATCCACCCCCGCCAGCTTAATCAGGTTGCAGCTCTTTTGCACCCGGACGGATTCCATAGCGTATTCCCTTCCGTCAATACGGCAGCGTTCAAAGTCCAGCAAATCCTCTGGACGATCCAGCCAGGTCAACAGCTTAATTTCCCCACGAACCCCGTGAGTGGTGACGATCTCCCCAGCTTCAATAAAAGGCTGCTTCATCTTGTTCCCTCCAAATGATATCGCAACTCCCTATGTGGAGATGATTTTTCTCAGTCCTAAAACGAAAAATGCGTGACATAACTGTCACGCATCATCGTTTAATCCACGATCTCGACCGTGACCTTCTCGCCAGTGCGCTGGGCTACAGTCTTAATAATGGTGCGAATCTCTTTCGCGATTCGTCCCTGGCGGCCGATAACCTTGCCCATGTCACCCTCGGCAACACGCAGCTCCAGCACCTTGCCGTCCTCATTCTCGATTTCGGTAACGGTGACTGCCTCAGGATCATCCACCAGATTCTTTGCCATATACAGCAAAAGTTCTTTCATGTGGCCTTTCTCCTTTGGGGCTCTTACAGCACGCCGGCGTTCTTCAGCAGGCCGCGAACGGTATCGGTGGGCTGTGCGCCGTTCTTGATCCAGTTCTGAGCCTTCTCGGCGTCAACGGTGATGGTAACGGGCTGGGTCAGGGGATTGTAAGTGCCGATCTCCTCAATGCAGCGGCCATCACGGGGAGAACGGGAGTCAGCGACAACAATACGGTAGTAAGGAGCCTTCTTAGCGCCCATTCTTCTCAGTCTGATCTTAACCATGAGAGTTTCACCTCCATAAAATTTTTATTTTAAAATCTATATCGCAAAGCAATTTGCTTAGAGCGAACATTGTTTGCTTCCTCAGAATCCGGGGAAGCCTCCGCCAAAGCCGCCCATGCGGCTCAGACGCTTCATTTTCTTTCCGGCACCCGGGCCGGAGAACTGCTTCATCAGCTTTCGCATCTGCTCAAAGGACTTGAGCAGCCGGTTCACATCCTCCACCTTCACACCGGCGCCGGCGGCAATCCGCTTCTTCCGGCTTCCGCCGATGATCTCCGGCTTCTCCCGCTCCTTGGGAGTCATGGAGAGGATGATGGCCTCCGTATGGGCCATGGCCTTGGGATCCAGCTTCACGCCCTTCAGGTTGGCACCGCCAGGCATCTGGGCCAGAATGTCCTCCATGGAGCCCATGGACTTCATCTGTACCATCTGGTCGTAGAAGTCCTGAAGGGTGAACCGATTGGACTTGAGCTTCTTCTCCATCTCGGCGGCCTTCTGGGCGTCATAGGCCTTTTCCGCCTTTTCGATCAGGGTGAGCATATCGCCCATGCCCAAAATCCGGTTTGCCATCCGGTCGGGATGGAAGGGCTCGATGTCCTCCAGCTTTTCGCCGATGCCGGCGAACTTGATGGGCTTTCCCGTAACCGCCCGGACAGACAATGCCGCGCCGCCTCTGGCGTCGCCGTCCAGCTTGCTCAGCATGACGGAATCGATATCCAGCCATTCATTGAAGCTTTGGGCAGCGTTCACCGCGTCCTGGCCGGTCATGGCATCCACAACCAGCATGATTTCGTCGGGCTTGACCGCGGCCTTGATGTTCTTCAGCTCGTTCATCAGGGCTTCGTCCACATGGAGACGACCGGCGGTATCCAGAAATACCATATCGTAGCCCCGCTGACGGGCGTAGAGGACAGCCTCCTTCGCGGTCTGCACAGGATCCTGGGTGCCTCTCTCAAAAACGGGAATGCCCAGCTTTTCGCCGCAGACCTGAAGCTGTGTGATAGCGGCGGGACGGTAAATATCACAGGCCACCAGCAGCGGGTTTCTGCCCTGACGCTTCTGAAGCCCGGCCAGCTTGCTGCCGTTGGTGGTCTTACCGGCGCCCTGAAGGCCTACCAGCATGACCACGGTGGGGCCGTTGGGATTGATGGTAATGTGCTTGACGCTGCTGCCCATGAGCTTGCACAGCTCTTCGTTGACGATCTTCACAATCATCTGGGCCGGAGTCAGGGATTCCAGCACATCGGTGCCGATGCAGCGCTCGGTGACGTTCTTCACAAAGTCCTTGGTCACCTTGTAGCTGACGTCCGCTTCCAGCAATGCCATGCGGATCTCCCGCATAGCCTCCTTCACGTCCGCTTCTTTCAGGCGGCCCTTGCCCCGAAGCTTTTTGAAGGTAGCGGAAATCTTTTCAGTTAAGCCTTCAAATGCCATAGCTACTCCTTTAGCGTGGTAACAGCGGCCTGAATCCGCTGAGAAAGTTTCAACACAGCGGCATCGGGGATCTTGCCCAGCTCCTCAGCCGCCTCCTGAATTTCCTGAAGGGTCTGGCGAACCGCTCTGTCCCGCCGAACCATGCCGATGTTCTCCTCCATCCGGCGCAGGAGCGCCTCCGTCCTGTTTAGGTTATCGTACACCGCCTGGCGGCTGACACCCTGGGCTTCGGCAATCTCCCCCAGGGACAGATCCTGATTGTAGCGCAGGTCGAAGCATTCCCTCTGCTTCTCGGTAAGCATACCGCCGTAGTAATCAAACAGCAGTGCCATTGTCAGCGCGTCCATCCGGCTCCTCCCTCTGTCAAGGTTTTACCCTTGAAACCTGGGTTATTATAGCATGTCCTACAGGCGGTGTCAAGTATTTTTCCTGCACATGTAAAATTTTCTTCTCTGTTTTTGTGGATTATTCCAATCGATACCACCGGGAGCGCTCTCCCGTTTTCAGGAAGCCCAGCCTTTCATACAGCCTTATGGCCCGTTGGTTGGTGGAGGCCACCTCCAATGTCATGATATCCCCCTCCACCAGGGACATCAGGGTGTGCATCACCGTCTCTCCCATCCCCGGCTCCGCCGCCACACACAGAAGCTCACAGTCATTCAGCCACCCGATGCCCAGCAGCTTCCCGTCCCGATGGACAAAGTAAGCCCCGCCGGATTCCAGGATCTCCTGCTCCTCCCGTTTTTCCAGGGTCGCGGCATTGTCCACTGTGGCCATCCGCCGGTTGCAGTATTCCCGCCAGCGCGTCACCGTGGCCTCCGTCACCGGGAACAGGCAGGCAAGCTTCTCCTTGTCCACCCAGGCCGTTGCGGACATTTTGACAATGGCAGTGTGCAGGGGATACTGAGAAAGCGCCTCATGCCCGGTTCCATAGATTTTCTCCGCGCCTGCCATCCGGCAAAAGTCCACGCACTCCTTCAGGTGGGCTTCAAAGCCATCCGGCTGTACCTCCCGAAGGGTAATATAGGCGCTCTTCCGATAGGGGATCTCCTTCAGCACCAGGCTGGATACCCCGAATTGTGTCGAAAAAAGCGGAAAATTCTGCATACTTTTCCCTCCCTTTTCCCATAGTATAGCAGTTTTTTTCATTCCCGCAAGGGCTTTTTTTCAAAAAGGCTGCCGGTTCTTTGTGCAATATCACAGTAAACTTCCGGGTTTGTTGGGGGAAAAATTTCATCATCCCACAAACATTTAAGGAAAATAGTCAAAACATCCTTTTTCGGGTTGCTTTCCTGATTTTCTGGTGTATAATAAGGCTCATAGCTCAACCGGAAAGGAGGATACCATCATGAAGAAGATCATCTGCAAGAAGGAATATGATACCGAGACTGCTACCCTGGTCAAGAAGTACACCTGCGGTAATCTGGGCGATCCCGCCGGCTATGAGGAAGATCTGTTCCAGACTCCCGAAGGTCTGTACTTCCTGTACGGCGTTGGCGGCGAAAGCTCCATTTACCCCACTGAGGACATTAAGCGTCTAGCAAAGACCAAGGTTAATGAGTGGATCGAGAATCATTGATTTCTTACATAAAACGGGCCTGCGGCTTTTTTGCGGCAGGCTCGTTTTCTATGTAAAATCATAAAAACTATTGACAGCTGTGATATGCTAAAAGATAGAGAATGAACATATTAAGGATGGGGATTTATGAAAAAAATCTTACCGATTCTCCTTCTATCCCTTCTTCTGACGGCCTGCGCCCCGGCGGAAGCTCCCGCAAAAATCGCCGCTACCACCCTGCCCGTGTATGACTTTACCGCCCGGCTGTGTCAGGGCACCGGCTTAACCGTCACCCGGCTGGTGACCGAGCAGGTATCCTGCCTTCACGACTACTCCCTGAACGTCCGGCAGGTCAAGGCCGCGGAAAGTGCCGAGCTGGTTGTTGTCTCAGGCGCCGGGCTGGAAGGCTTCCTCAGCGATATGCTGGCGGACTGTCCCATTTTGGATGCCTCCCAGGGCATTGACCTGATCTGCCCCCAGGAGCATGACCACGCGGAAGAACACGACCACGAGGGCCATCACCATGAACATGATCCCCACATCTGGCTCTCCCCTTTGAACGCCCAGGTCATGGCAAAAAACATCTGCGATGGTCTGTGCCAAAAGTATCCGGAATACAGCCAGGTATTTACGGACAATCTGGCCGCCCTGGACGGGGACTTGCAAGCGCTGTATGACTATGGCAGAGAAACCCTTGCCGACCTGTCCTCCCGGGAGTTCATCACCTTCCACGATGGCTTTTCCTACTTTGCCCAGTGCTTTGATCTGACCATTCTGGAAGCAGTAGAGGAGGAATCCGGCCGGGAGGCCTCCGCCAAGGAGCTGATCCATCTCATTGAAGAAACGGAAGAACACGACCTGAAAGCCATCTTTACAGAGAAAAACGGCAGTGTTTCCGCCGCTGAGATCATTTCCCGGGAAACCGGCTGCCCCGTTTTCTCTCTGGATATGGCCATGGCGGGAGACAGCTACTTTGAGGCCATGTATCACAACATCAATACCATTCGGGAGGCCCTGCAATGAAAATGCACTATCAAGACGGCTCCTGCGGCCATTCCTGCTGCCTGCGGGTGGAGCATCTGGGTGTCCGCATCGGTACGGAACAAATTCTGGAAGACGTGAATCTCCATGTCCACTGCGGTCAGATGGTGGCGCTCATCGGCCCCAACGGCGCGGGAAAATCCACCTTTCTGAAGGCCATTCTGGGTCAGCGGGAATATAACGGCGTCATTTCCTTTACGGAACCAGGTGAGCGGAGCAAAAAGCCTCTTATCGGCTATGTGCCCCAAAGCCCCGCCTTTGACCCCAGCGACCCGGTTTCTGTTGCCGACCTGTTCGCCTGCTGCATGA
>CAYMWT010000108.1:0-7621 GCA_964394055.1 uncultured Oscillospiraceae bacterium | reverse complement strand
CGTTATGCTCTGTCTTGGCAAGAATCCCCAGCTTCCACAGCTCTTCGTTCAGCTCTGCCATGTAGGCCGCTACTCTGGGCTTGATGACACCAAAGTAGTGGTCATCCATTTCCTGCCCCTTGGGAGGCTTGGCACCAAAGAGGGTTCTGCCGGTGTAGATCAGATCCTTGCGCTTTTCGTACAGCTCCTTGGGGATCAGGAAATACTCCTGTTCAGGGCCAACGGAGGTGCGGACGCACTTGACACCCTCATTGCCGAACAGCTTCAGGATGCGCATGGCCTGACGGTTCAGCGCTTCCATAGAGCGAAGTAGCGGTGTCTTCTTATCCAGGGCCTCGCCGCCGTAGGAGCAGAAGGCCGTAGGGATGCACAGGGTCTTATCCTTGATGAAGGCATAGGAGGTGGGATCCCAGGCGGTGTAGCCTCTGGCCTCAAAAGTAGCCCTTAAGCCCCCGGAGGGGAAGGAAGAGGCATCCGGCTCGCCCTTGATCAGCTCCTTGCCGGAGAAGTCCATGATCACGCCGCCGTCCGGCGCGGGGGAGATGAAGCTGTCATGCTTCTCGGCGGTAATCCCGGTGAGGGGTTGGAACCAATGGGTAAAATGGGTGGCACCGTTGGCAACCGCCCAATCCTTCATGGCGGATGCCACTGCGTTGGCCACACTGGCATCCAGCTTTGCGCCTTCATCAATGGTCTTGCGCAGGGACTGGTATACGTCGGCGGTTAAATTCGCCTTCATGACCCGATCATCAAACACCAGACAGCCGAAATAATCAGAAACAGTACCCATAACAAACGCTCCTTTTTTTTCAAAATGAAAAGGCGCCTTTGAGCCGCAGCTCAAAGACGCCTTTGCCTTATGGAGGCATAATACACCAGAGATTCTCATTTGTCAACACCCTGCACAAAAAAACTTTTTGTGGGTTGTATACATTGACAAACGCGTTTCCATGGAATATAATACGGTTATGAGCAAAGGCGTTCATGGATAGGAAGGAAAGCTTCCTGTACATGAACGCTGTTTTTTTATTTTCCAGGAGAGGATGGAGAGAAGATGAAGCTAGAAGGTCAGGTGCGCATTCCTTCCGGATGCGCCATTGCCGCAGTGATCTCCAAAGACGGAACGCGGATGTCAGGCAAAATGATCTGTGAGGCAATGAAGCCTATGCACGAACGTTCCAACGGCCTGGGCGGTGGGTTTGCGGCCTATGGAATTTACCCGGAATATAAGGACTTCTACGCTCTGCACCTGTTTTTTGACCAGCGGGCCACCCGGAAAAACTGTGAAGTCTTCCTGAAGGAGCGGTTTGAGATCATCAAATCCGAGATCATTCCCACCCGGAAAATCCCCCAGATCACCGATGAGCCCATCCTTTGGCGCTACTTTGTTGTACCCCTGCGCTCCGCCCTGGCGGCCATGCAGGTGGATGAACGGGAATTTGTGACCAGAACGGTTATGAAGATCAACACCGAAATGGACGGAGCTTATGTCTTTTCCAGCGGGAAGAATATGGGCGCTTTCAAGGCGGTGGGTTTCCCGGAGGATGTGGGAGTCTTCTACAGGCTGGATGAGTACGAGGGCTATTCCTGGACAGCCCATGGCCGGTATCCTACCAACACGCCTGGTTGGTGGGGCGGCGCACATCCTTTCACACTGCTGGATTACTCCATCGTTCACAACGGAGAGATCTCCTCCTTTGACGCCAACCGGCGGTTTATTGAAATGTTTGGTTATAAATGCAATTTGCAGACGGATACCGAGGTCATTACCTATATCATGGATTATCTGCTCCGCCGACAGGGACTGAGCCTGGAGGAAACGGCGTCGGTGATTGCCGCACCCTTCTGGAGCACCATTGAGAAGAAACCGGAAGATCTGCGGCAGCGGCTGACCTACCTCCGAACGGTGTTCCCCAGTCTGCTGATCACCGGCCCGTTCTCCATCGTCTTCGGATTTGAGGGTGGACTGATGGCCCTCAACGACCGGCTGAAGCTTCGTTCCATGGTAGTGGGAGAGAAGGACGATAAGGTGTTCATTGCCAGCGAGGAAGCGGCGATCCGCACCATGGAGCCGGATGCGGAAAATATCTGGTCGCCTGCCGGGGGAGAACCTGTGATTGTAAAAGTGAAGGACGGTGCATTTTAATGGGCGTGGAGTTTCTTTATCCGGAATTTGAGGTGGTGCGAAGGGAGAGCCGGTGCATAAACTGCCGGATCTGTGAGCGGGAGTGCGCCAATGAGGTACACAGCTTTGACGCTGCCCATAAGAAAATGATCAGCGACGAAACCAAATGTGTCAACTGCCAGCGCTGCGTCTCCATGTGTCCCACCAGAGCCCTGAAAATCGTAAAAAGCGACTGCACCTTCCGGGAAAACGCCAACTGGCACAACGATACCATCCGGGAGATCTACAAGCAGGCAAACTCCGGCGGCGTGCTGCTCTCCTCCATGGGCAATCCCAAGGAATTCCCGGTTTACTGGGATAAGATCCTGATCAATGCCTCCCAGGTGACCAATCCCTCCATTGATCCCCTTCGGGAGCCCATGGAGACCCGGGTATTTCTTGGGAAAAAGCCGGATCGGGTCTCCCGGGATGAAAATGGGCATCTCAAATGTGAGCTGCCGCCCCAACTGGAGCTGAGTATGCCGGTAATGTTCTCGGCAATGAGCTATGGCTCCATCAGCTATAACGCCCATGCCAGTCTGGCCAGAGCCGCTACCGAACTGGGGATCTACTACAACACCGGCGAAGGCGGCCTCCATGAGGACTTCTATGTCTACGGAGACAGAACCATCGTCCAGGTGGCATCTGGCAGGTTTGGCGTCCACAAGGATTATCTGGAAGCCGGTGCCGCAGTGGAGATCAAAATGGGTCAGGGCGCAAAGCCAGGCATCGGCGGACATCTGCCCGGTACGAAGATCGTTGGAGATGTGTCCCGCACCCGGATGGTTCCCGAGGGATCGGATGCTATTTCCCCGGCGCCCCACCATGATATCTATTCCATTGAGGATCTGCGGCAATTGGTGTTTTCCCTGAAGGAGGCGACGGACTATCGAAAGCCCGTGATTGTCAAGGTCGCTGCTGTCCATAACATTGCCGCCATAGCCAGCGGCATTGCCAGAAGCGGTGCGGATATCATTGCCATCGACGGCTTTCGGGGCGGCACCGGAGCGGCGCCTACCCGGATCCGGGACAATGTGGGAATCCCTATCGAGCTGGCCCTGGCGGCGGTGGACAGCAGACTCCGGGAGGAGGGGATCCGCAACACCGTATCCCTGGTAGCAGGGGGCAGCATCCGCAGTGCATCGGATGTGGTCAAGGCCATTGCTCTGGGAGCGGATGCCTGCTACATTGCCACGGCAGCACTGCTGGCTATGGGCTGTCATCTGTGTCGCACCTGTCAGAGCGGCAAGTGCAACTGGGGAATCGCCACCCAGCGGCCTGATCTTGTGAAGCGGCTGGATCCGGACATCGCAAGCGCACGGCTGGTCAATCTGATGAATGCCTGGCGGCATGAGATCAAGGAGCTGATGGGCGGTATGGGCATCAACTCCATTGAAGCCCTTCGTGGCAACCGGCTCATGCTCCGGGGCATCGGTCTGAATGAAAAGGAACTGGAAATTCTGGGCATTTCCCATGCCGGCGAATAAAATCCAAATGCACAAATCAAACGGGAGGTGGAATATCACAATGACGACGATCAATGCACAAGGCATGGAATCTCGGGAGCTGAATCGGGCAATCCGGGCTACCGACGACGGCTGCATTCTCACCAACTGCTGCGGTCAGCGGTTTCTCGGCGCGGGAATGTCGGGCAAGACAGTTACCATTGAAGGGATCCCCGGAAATGCTCTGGGCGCGTATTTAAACGGCGGGGAGATCAACGTCCATGGCAACGCCCAGGACGCAGTGGGAGACACTATGAATGCCGGACGGATCGTGATTCACGGCAGCGTGGGAGATGCGGCAGGGTACGCTATGCGGGGCGGCGAGATCTTTGTGGAAGGGGATGCCGGGTACCGTGCCGGAATCCATATGAAGGAATACCAGGATAAAATCCCGGTTATGGTCATTGGCGGCTGCGCGGGCAGCTTCCTGGGAGAATATCAGGCAGGAGGCGTCATCCTTGTCCTGGGGCGAAACCCAAGAGGCAGACGAATCGTCCATAATTTTCCCGGTACCGGTATGCACGGCGGCAAGCTGATCCTCCGGGGCAACTGCGAAGACCTTGTTTTCCCAAAACAGGTCAGCGTCAGGAAAGCCACGGAAGGAGATATGGCCCTTATTACGAAATATGTACGGGAATATTGCAAACTATTCGGCGGGGACATCCGGGAGCTTCTGGATGCGCCCTTTACCGTGGTCACGCCAGACAGCAGCAATCCCTACAAGCAGATGTATGTGGCAAACTAAAGTGGATTGGATTGCTTCCGGAGAGGATGTAAAGATCGCCATACAGTTCTTCAAAATGGAATCCAATACCCATGGAGACGGCTCTGTAATTATAACCAGGGCGGAAGCCGGAGCGCGTTAAGCTGCAAGCGTGAACGCAGAGCCGGAAGGAACTGCGAAATGTCCGTTTCAAATTTGAAATAAAAAAGAGATACCCGCCGGGTATCTCTTTTTTGCGGTATAGGACTTGTTGGATTTGACGCAGGTCAGTGTTATCCGATCTCTGCCGGGTGTCAGTCAAAAGACGCGCTGGCAATACCGCCTCGGAGCGTGTCTCCTTGGGGTGGAAAGCAGTTCCTTCTAATACTATTTCCTGATTAAAATCTTAATTTTAATCAGGAAGGCATCGCCTGAAGGCGCTGCCTGTTTTGTGATTTATAAGGAAAGAAATCACAAAACAAGTCTCATATGAACTCCATGCCCTTCAGGCAATTAAAATCTTTCTTAAAGATTTTAATTGGAGTTCAGTATAAGCGTGGATTGTGGAGATTCCCAGCGTGATCTCCTCCAAAACATCCAGCAGTACACGAACGGTATCCAGGGCTGTGAGCATGGTTAGCGTGGACTGTGGAGTAGTCAAATTCCACGCCCTGACCGATCCGTATGGGACCGGAACCCAGGACAATGATCTTCTTTCTGTCCGATACCACGGATTCATTTTCCGTTTTATAGGTGGAATAAAAATAGGGGATATAGCTGTCAAACTCCACAGCACAGGAATCAATCATACGGTAGCCGGGGAAGATATGTGCCTCCTTCCGCAGCATATAGATATCCCGCTCCTCCATGCCCCAAAGCTTTGCAATGGCCTTGTCTGAAAAGCCCTGTTTTTTGGCTTCAAAGAATGCTCCCATGTCGCGGACATGGTCTTTCAAAAACTGCTCCAATTCCACAATGTTTCTCAGCTTGCGGACAAAAAAAGCATCAATATGGCTGCCGGTTCATGGTCTCACTCCTGTTTTTTCTTTGACAGCTTCTCTTCAAATTGATCCTTCCGCATATCTGTGGGAACAGTCGTGGGATAACAGCCTGAGAAGCAGGCGCTGCAAAATCCAAAGCTGCCACAAAGATCCTTCAGGTTTTCCATGGGTAGATATCCCAAGGAATCCGCCCCGATCATCCGGGCAATTTCTTCCACAGGGTGATGGCACGCGATCAGATGCTCCTGAGAGTCTATATCCGTGCCATAATAGCATGGATATCGGAAAGGTGGTGCAGAGATCCGCATATGGATTTCTGCTGCGCCAGCATCCCGGAGCAGCTGCACAATTCGCCCGGAGGTGGTTCCCCGAACAATGGAATCATCGATCAGCACCACACGCTTGCCCCGGATCTCGCTCTCCACAGGGTTCAGCTTGATCTTTACCTGATCCACCCGGTGGCCCTGCCCCGGGGAAATGAAGGTGCGCCCAATGTATTTATTTTTGATCAGCCCGATTCCGTAGGGAATTCCGGAGGCACGGGAATACCCTTGGGCCGCATCCAAGCCGGAATCCGGAACCCCGATCACAATGTCTGCCTCCACCGGATGGGCCTTTGCCAAAATGCCCCCTGCTTTCATTCGGGCATCGTGGACGCTGACCCCTTCGATCACAGAATCCGGGCGGGCAAAATAGATATACTCGAAAATACAAAGCTTCTTCGGCACTGCGGCGCAATGCCGACAGTCACTGGAAACCCCGCTGCCGTCAATGGTCAGAATCTCCCCGGGCTGAATATCCCGCTGGAATTTTGCGCCGACTGCATTGAGCGCACAGGTTTCCGACGCAACGACATAGGTGCCGTCCTCCATCTGACCATAGCAAAGCGGACGAAAGCCGTGGGGATCCCGTACCGCAATCAGCTTGGTCGCAGACATCATAACCAGAGAATAAGCACCGTCCAATCGGTCCATTGCTCTGCTGACCGCTTCCTGAATGGAAGGCGCTGTGATCCGCTCTCTGGTGATGACATAGGCAATGGTCTCCGTATCCGAGGTGGAATGGAAGATGGCTCCGGACAGCTCCAGCTCCCGGCGAAGGGAAAGCGCATTGCTAAGATTGCCGTTGTGAGCCACCGCCAGTTTGCCCTTCAAGTGGTTTACCTGGATGGGTTGACAGTTGCTTAAGTTGTTTCCGCCTGTGGTGCCGTAGCGCACATGGCCCACTGCGATTTCTCCATTGGGAAGTTTCTTTATTTCATTTTCGGTAAATACTTCGCTGACCAGCCCCAGACCCTTATGGGAGGCAAAAACACCATCGTCGTTGACGATAATACCGCAGCTCTCCTGCCCTCGGTGCTGAAGGGCATAAAGTCCGTAATAGACAAGGCTGGCTACGTCCTCCGTTTTCGTGCTGTACACGCCGAAAACACCACATTCTTCATGGATGCTCATTTTATACCTCCAGACCGACTTTCACCCTGCCCACAGACAGAAGGCAGGGTTCGACGGCTGATTGGCCCATGCTGTCAGGATACCCTGGCCGGTTGCAAATATCGATTGGGTCATCTGTATCTTCTCCTTCACGCTGTAGCGGCGAATTACACAAGTTACCCGGATGCCAAAAACTGCTGGATACAGCATTATCCAGCTTTTTACCGGGTTTGCTGTCCCACAGGGGATGAGGCAATTCCGCCCCTTTGGCCCTGATGGGATAAGAACAGACAAAGCGCAAACCCATAAATCATCAAGCCCCAAACAGTTACGCAGTATACCTGATCATCATTCACCAGACCGCCTAAATAACCGGGAACAGATCCCATGGCAACGTTCAATTTATGCAAAATGAAAAGGTGTCTTTGAACCGCAGCTCAAAGACACCTTTGCCTCATGGATGCATAATACACCAGAGATTCCCATTTGTCAACACCCTGCACAAAAAACATTTTAACGCTACATTTATGATACCCCAAACAGGAAAACTGTGTTGAAATTCTCGGTCTCTGTTGATACAATTAAGTAACGTGAGAAACCGGAACCTGCATCCGATTTCCAAATCCCATAGAAAAGGACTGAGAATATGAAAACTATTGGATTGATTGGCGGAATGAGTTGGGAAAGCACAGTCCCCTATTATCAGATCATCAACGAAGAAGTGAAACAGAAGCTTGGCGGGCTTCATTCGGCGAAAATCATTCTGTACAGCGTAGAGTTCGACGAAATCGAAAAGTGCCAATCCAGCGGCAACT
>CAYMWT010000107.1:0-7682 GCA_964394055.1 uncultured Oscillospiraceae bacterium | reverse complement strand
GCCTACCAGAACGCCCAGCTGCCCAAGGCCCAGGCGGAGGCGGACAAGCTGATCCAGAACGCCGAATATCTGAAGCAGAACCGAATCAACGAAGCGGCGGAGCAGGTGGCCATGTTCGAGGCCATGTATGGACAGTATGCCATCAATCCTGCCATTACCCGCTCCCGGATGTACTATGAAGCCATTTCCCAGGTGCTGCCGGATGTGAAGCTGTACATCAATTCCGGCACAGGTACCGGGGGAGAGGTACAGATGATCCTGCCTCTGGATGGATTTGTCACTGAGGAAGGAGGAAACGCCCAATGAAAAAGAGAAATATTGTTCTGATCGTGGTGATTCTTCTGGCTGTGATCCTGCTGGGAGAATGCCTCTTTACCGTCCGGGAAAACGAGTACGCCTGTACCGTCCGGTTCAGCAAGATCATTGACACCACCGATCAGGCAGGTCTTCACTTTAAGCTTCCCTTTGTGGACAGCGTAAAGTATTTCAGCCGGGCCACTCAGCTTTACGACATTCCGCCCTCTGAGGTGCTGACCTCCGACAAGCAGAACATGACCGTGGACTGCTACGTTCTCTGGTCCATCTCCGATCCCAAGCTGTTCTATCAGACCCTGGGCAGCAAAAGCGTGGCAGAGCAGAGATTGGACGCCCTGACCTACAATGAGCTGAAAACCGTCATGGGCACCCTGGCCCAGGCGGACATCATCAACATGGACGACGCCTCCAAGAGAAACGACATTTACGGCGGCATTGCCACGGATGTGGATGCCCTGGCCAGAACCTATGGCATCCGGGTGGAGGATGTGAAGATCAAGCAGTTTGACCTGCCGGAAAGCAACCTGAACGCTGTGTACAACCGGATGATCTCCGAGCGGAACCAGATGGCGGAGAAATACACCGCCGACGGCAATTATGAAGCCTCCATCATCCGCAACGATGTGGACAAGCAGGTGAATATTCTGGTGTCTGACGCCAAGGCCCAGGCTGCCAAGCTGGAAGCCGAGGGTGAGGAAAAGTACATGGAGATGCTGGCGGAGGCCTATGATACCCAGGATAAGAAGGACTTCTACGAATTCACCAAGGCGCTGGAGGCTCTGAAGGCCAGCCTGAACGGAGACGAGAAGACCGTGATCCTGGATGGCAATTCCGAGCTGGCCCAGATTCTCATGGGCACAAAATAAATCCATACGCACAGACTAAGCCCGGGCACTTAAGTGCCCGGGCTGCTGATTTTATATGTCGGTTTGAAAATGGGAGATTGTCCCTCAGACCTCAAAACGGATCACCTGCTGGTCAGCATCCACAGTGGCGGGAACCCCAAAGGGGATGATGCACCGCGGCTGGGCGTGGCCAATATTGAGATTGCACACAATGGGCAGGCTTGGCCTGTCGATGACATCCAAAAGAATCTCCTGATATTCCCGGGCGTATGTCTCGTCCATAGGCTTGCCAATGAGAAGACCGGAAATCACATCAAATACCCCGGCGTCCTTTAAGGCGGTCACGGCCTTTCGATATGTGGCGGGCGGCATCTTTTCCTCACTGGACTCCAAAAGAAGAATTTTGCCGGTCCAATCCGCAATTGAGGGAAATAGCCCATATTTTTTGCACAGAACAGGCATATCGGCATAGCGGTCGCCGCTGAAAAAATCGTAAATGGAATCGATACAGCCCCCCAGAATTTCCCCGGAGAAGACAGAAGCCCCTTGCAGCAGATGAAAGCCGCTGTTGGGATGGGCTTTTAAGGGCACCCCAATCTGGTCAGCTCCAAAATCTGTCCTTCCCTCATACCAGGTTTCGCTGGGTCGAACCTCCAGGATGGTTCCGGTGTGAATGAGCTCCTCAAAATACCGCTTTGTATAGGGAAGCATATCCGTGTCCAACTCACACACATCCGCCAGGAAGGACTGGCCGTAGAAGGTTTTCATTCCCACCTTGTGGAGCATGAAATGGTTGATGGTGGTATCCGAAAAGCCAAGGAATACCTTATTGGAAACGGCCTCAGCCAGTTCATTGTGTTCAAAAAGCCAGGGAAGCAGACGGTAGGTGTCATCTCCGCCGATGGCACAGAGGATCATATCCACATCGGGATCTTTCAGGGCCTGGAGAAGATCCGCCGCCCGATCCTCGGGATGGTTTTTCACATATTCGATGCCCTTCCGGGCATGGGGCAGAAAGGTCACATTCAGCCCAAAGCCCTTCAGCCTGGCTACGCCGATCTCCACCTCGTGCTTTACAAAGTCTTCCCCAATGGTTCCGCTGGACAGACTCACAATGACAATGTTTCGTATGGTCATTCTTGACACCTCCATAAATTCGATTTGCTCCATAGTATCACATAACGGGAAAAATGCAACAGTCACAGTAGCGTAAACCACTGTGACTGTCGGCTTCTATACAATCGTGATTTTCTCAGCAGCTTTAACCCGGGAAGTTAACCCCACAGCCCGTCGGGATATTTCCCTTCATCGGTCATCTGCTTCAGAGCGGCCACCACCACAGGCTTATCGGCGGCATAGGTTACGCCGAACCAGCGGTCGGGAGAGGTCAGCACCTTTACACTGGCCTTGCCCTCGTGAATCAGCTGAGACACAGGGAAGGGCAGGAAGTATTCCCCCTTCAGGGGATTGGAAGCCATGGCTTCCTTCAGAAACACAGGGAACCGGGCCTGGATCTCTGTCAGGAAGCTGGGCATAAAGCCCCACAGGTTCATGGAGACAATGGTTTCCGGGGCCAGATCTACCCAGCTTTCGCCGTCCTCAGTAAAGTGAATGCCGCCTTCGTATTTCTCGATCCGGGTGCGTTCGGTGATCTCCGTCAGATAGCCGTCCTCATTGGACAGGCAGACACCCCGGGCTACGCTGCCGTTGTCGGTAACGGTTTTGCACAGGGAGAAGCCCACCATGCAGTAGTCGCTGGGCTGGGAGGCGGCGGAGAGATGGTCGTAAATCACCTGGAAGCCGGCCTTGCCGTAGTAATCGTCGGCGTTGATCACCGCAAAGGGCGCACCGTCAATGGCCTCGGCGGCGCAGAGTACAGCGTGACCGGTGCCCCAGGGCTTTGTCCGCCCCTCGGGGACAGAGTAGCCCTCGGGAAGCCTGTCAAGCTCCTGATAGGCATAGCGGATCTCCACCGGGGCCTTTTCCAGACGCTTGCCCACGGTTTCCATAAAATCCTTGCGGATAGCTTCCTTGATGATAATGACAACCGTATCAAAGCCGGCCTGATGGGCGTCGTAAATGGAGTAGTCCAGAATGGCTTCTCCATGGCTGCCCACGGGATCGATCTGCTTCAGGCCGCCGTACCGGCTGCCCATTCCGGCTGCCAGAACCACAAGAACAGGTTTTTTAGACATGATGTAAGTCTCCTTATATTTATGTTCACTTGGCCTATTATATGCCAGATCAGGAGAAAAAGCAAGAGAAGACCAGCTGTTTCGGGAGATTCCCCAAAATGCGCCTACCGGAAGCCGGATAACAGCGCCTCCGCGCGGATGGTCACGCTGTCTCCACGAACCCTTTCCCAGGAGAATTCCGCTGCAAGCTCCCGGGGAGAGATCGGCTCCGGGGCATCCAGAAGTCCGGCGCTGTGGGCCAGAATGCCGACGAGCTGCTGAGAAGACAGCCGCTTGCGAAGCTCCCCCAGATCCAGATCCCGATCCCGCTTACTCAGCCGCCGCCCGTCGGGGGCAAGCAGCATAGGCACATGGGCATACTGAGGATGGGGAAAGCCCCACAGTTCCTGTAAGTACATCTGTCTCGGTGCGGAGCTGAGCAGATCCATGCCCCGAACCACTTCGGTGACCCTGGCCTCTCCGTCGTCTACGGTGACGGCAAGCTGATAGACATAGACCCCATCTGCCCGGCGCACCACCATGTCCCCGCAGTCGGTTTTCAGGTTCCATCGGGAATCGCCCTGAACCAGATCGTGTACCTCCCAGATCCTGTCAGGCACCTGCACCCGCCAGGCAGGTGCCCGGTGAAAGGCCTCCCGTTGGGCATCGGTCAGATCCCGGCAGGTGCCGGGATAGACATAGGTACCGTCGGAGAGATGGGGGGCGTTGACGCTGTGGAGCTGACTGCGGGTGCAGTAGCAGGGATAGAGAAGCTTCCTGTCCCGGAGGACGTCAAAATAGCGGTCATAGACCGAACCGCGCTGGCTTTGGGCCGGGGTTTCCCGATCCCAGGTAAGACCCAGCCAGGTAAGATCCTCCCGCAGCACCTGGGCATATTCCCCGCTGGTGCGCTGGGTGTCCAGATCCTCCATCCGCAGCACCATTTCTCCGCCCTTCGACTTTACGGACAGCCAGGCCAGCAGAGCGGAAAATACGTTCCCCAGGTGCATCCGCCCAGAGGGAGTGGGAGCGAACCGGCCTACCGGCGTTACCGCATCCATCGGAACCACCACCAGAGCATTCCGCCGATGCCCAGCAGCTCCAGGAAAATGATAAAGGGCAGACAGCCTACGCTCTCCTTCTTCTGCTTTTCCTCTTTCGGCTCCTCCCGGACAGGGGGATTTGATTTTCTTCGAGGCTTTTTTTCAACAAAGACAGCCTGATCCTCGCGAATGGTTTCGTCACCATAAACAGTCCTGTGAAAATCAACGGCATCGTTTCGGGTACTCCGGGGATGACCGGAAGGGGTGGGCGTATCCGTGTCTTCCTGAAAAAGACCGGAAATCCAGTCGGAATCCCCATCCTCTCCGAGAAGCTCGTCCAGGTCGGGGAGCTCCTGATTTTGCAGGGCCTCCAGCTGATCCTCGTAAGCCTCTGCCCGAAGCTCAGCGTCCAGTCGGTTCAGTTCCTTCTTGGGATCGTCAAACATGATGTGTCCCTCCTTTGCCGCCTATTTTACCCGAAAACCATGGGATTGTAAAGGGAAAACCAAGGAAAAAAGGACGCCGCGAAAAGCGGCGTCCTTATGGAAATGGCTTACAGGTTGAAATAGCGCTGTGCGTTATTGGAGGCAATGTCCTCCACGATCTGACCCAGCTGCTTCATATCGGCGGGATACTCTCCGTTTTCCACCCAGGTTCCGATCAGGTTGCACATAATCCGCCGGAAATACTCGTGACGGGTGTAGCTGAGGAAGGAACGGGAGTCGGTGAGCATACCGATGAAGTTGCCAAGCAAGCCCAGATTTGCCAGAGAGGTCATCTGGTCGATCATGCCGGTCTTGGTGTCGTTGAACCACCAGCCGGAACCGTGCTGAATCTTGCCGGGAACCTCGGTGCCCTGGAAGCAGCCCAGAATGGTGTCCAGCATGGCGTTGTCCACGGGGTTCAGGGAGTACAGGATGGTCTTGGGCAGCAGGCCCTCGGTGTTCAGCCGATCCAGGAGCTTTACCAGGCTCTCGCCGCAGGTAGTGGTGGCGATGCTGTCAAAGCCGGTATCGGGGCCAAGCTTGCGGTACATGTCAGTGTTGTTGTTGCGCAGGCAGGAGTAGTGCAGCTGCATGGCCCAGCCGTGACGGGCGTATTCCTTGGCGCAGTGGAGCACGATGGCGGTCATGTAGGCCTCGGCCTCCCGGTCGGTGACGGTCTCGCCGGCCATGGCCTTCTTGAAAATGGCGGTCAGCTCCTCGTCGGTGGCCTCCACATAGGGGATAAAGTCCAGACCGTGGTCGCTGGCCCGGCAGCCGTGGGCGTCAAAGTAATCGATCTTCTCGGACAGGGCATCCCGGACGCAGTTGATGCACTTCAGCTCATGACCGACGGATTCACCCAGAGCCTTGATGTAGGGAACGAAGGTCTCCTTGTGGATATTCACAGCCTTGTCGGGACGGAAGGAGGGGCAGATCTTGGTGTCCATGGTGGGATCGGCGGCCAGCTTCTCGTGCCATTTCAGGTCATCAATGGGATCATCGGTGGTGCCGATCATCAGAACATTGGACTGCTTGATCAGCCCCCGGACGGTCATGTTGGGGTCGTTTTGCAGCTTGTCGTTGCACAGGTTCCAGACCTCTTCGGCGGTATCGCCGTTGAGGACGCCGTGATAGCCGAAGAACCGCTGCAGCTCCAGGTGGCACCAGTGGTACATGGGGTTGCCGATGCACTTGGGCAGAGCCTCGGCGAACTTCTGGAACTTCTCCCGGTCGGAAGCACCGCCGGTGATATAGTATTCATCCACGCCGTTGGAGCGCATAACACGCCACTTGTAGTGGTCGCCGCCCAGCCAGACCTGGGTGATGTTATCAAACCGGCGATCCTCGTAGATCTCCTGGGGGTTAATGTGGCAATGGTAGTCAACGATGGGCATTTTGGCCGCATGGTCGTGATACAGAACCTTCGCGGTGTCGTTACTCAGCAGAAAGTCCTGATCCATAAACTGCTTCATGGGAATTACCCTCTTTCGTTCAGAATTGAACCGGTATAAAGCACCCTGTTCTGAAGATAGTATACAAGAGGTGATTCCAAAAGTAAATCATTTTTTATGAATTTGTCAGATTTGCCCATATTTTTTGCCGGATCATCCATAAAAATGGAGCCGCCCTTTCAAAGGCGGCTCCGCAATGTGACGAACGTGGCTCAGACCTTGGCGCGTGCCTTGTTGAGCTTATCCGCTTTGTTAAACAGCACAAAACCGATGGCGAAGAGCACCATGAGAATGCTTACGGCGATGTTTTCGTTCTGAAGCTCCAGACCGAACACATGAATGGTGATCCCGGCGGTGAGCTGGCTGACCAGAGCCACCATGGTGGTGCCCATGAAGGAAGCGCCCTTGCCGCAGATGTCCATAAGCCCATAGAATTCGCCGCTGCGCTCAGGCGGGATGATCTTGCCCAGATAGCTCCGGCTGAGAGCCTGAATGCCGCCCTGGAACATGCCGACGGCAGTGGCCAGCACCCAGAACTGCCACTGGGTGCACAGGAATACGGCGAACAGGGTAATGCCCGTGTAGGAGGCGATGCAGACCTTGATCAGCAGACCGGTGTCATATTTGGCAGACAAGCGGCCGAACAGAATAGAGCAGGGGAAAGCCACGATCTGGGTCAGCAGGAGGGCCAGCAGCAGCCCTGTGGTATCCAGGCCCAGGGCAGCGCCGTAGGCGGTAGCCATGTCAATGATGGTGTAAACGCCGTCGATAAAGAAGAAGAAGGCGATCATGTACAGGAAAATGTGCTTTTCCTTTTTGGCCTCCCGGAAGGTTTTGGCCAGCTGACGGAAGGTGTCTCCCAAAGGGGTCTTTTCCGTGGCAACATAGGCGGTCTGCTTGTAGCCTCTCAGAAGAGGCAGGGTGCACAGCGCCCACCAGGCGGCGGTGACCAGGAAGGCGCAGGTCATGGCGGCGCCCATGGAAAGGCCGAAGCTATCGTGCATCAGCACCAGAATCAGGCAGAGCACAAAGGGGATCACAGAGCCGATGTAGCCGAAGGCATAGCCTGTGGAGGAGACCTTGTCCATCCGGGCTTCGTCGGAGACCTCCGGGAGCATGGAATCATAGAACACCAGACTGGAGGAATAGCCAATCTTGGCGATCACGAAGATCACCAGGAACGCCAGCCAGCTGCCCGCAAGCCCCAGAGCGGAGCAGCCCAGAATGCCCAGAGCGGCACAGAAGGTGAAAATCGGCTTTTTGAACTTCCGGTCGGCCAGGGTGCCGCAGATGGGGCCAATGATGGCCACGCAAATGGTGGCAATGGAACCGGCGTAGCCCCAGTAGCTCAAATACATGTTCTCGTTGA
>CAYMWT010000106.1:0-7737 GCA_964394055.1 uncultured Oscillospiraceae bacterium | reverse complement strand
TCCGGCAACCGGGTCACCGATGCCATGTTTGCCTTCTTCGGTCAGCAGCTGCTCTTTGAGAACAGTATCTTCCAGGAGGAGCACATCCGGAATTGGTACGCGGAGGGCAGCACCTGGGGCATGGATCAGGACGGGGCAAGAGTGGTATTTGAAGATGCCCCCAAGGAGTCTTCCACACCATCCAATCCAGCGCCCGTCTCCACAGCCCCTCAGACCGAGATCCATGTCTCCACTGTAGACGAATTTCTCAGCGCTCTGGCAGACGATACCTGCATTCTTCTGGACGCAGAGGTGTTTGACCTTTCTACAGCCTCCGAATATGCCGCGGCGGAGCAGCATATGGCCAGAAGCAACTGGGGCGACACCCTTGACGGGAACGGCGACGGCTACTACTGGGAATACGCCTTTGAAGGCCCCGGCCTGGTCATTGAGGACCTCCACAATCTGACCATCAAAACAGAGGGAGAAGACCGAAGCGCCCATGTGATCTCCGCCACACCCCGGCACGCCAATGTGCTGACCTTTGAAAACTGCTCTGCCATCTCCCTTTCCGGCTTCACCGCCGGTCATACCCAGGAGCCGGGTGTCTGTACAGGCGGCGTGGTGCTGTTCCGGAACTGCGAGGATCTGCTGGTGGATAACTGCGGTCTCTTCGGCTGCGGAACCATCGGTGTTCAGGCGGAAGCCTGCCGGAATTTACAGGTAGTGGGTTCCGAGATCTACGAGTGCAGCCTTGCGGGCATTTCCCTGAAGAACACCCAGGGCGCTGCCATTTCCGGCACCCTGATCCGGGACATCGGCAGCGAATTGTGGTATCCCGACGCACCCTTCTACCAATGCACCAATTGTACCGACGTCACCCTGGACGGCCAGAGCCTGGACGGAAACTACAGCGGCCGGTAACCCAATACCATAAGGAGGCAAATTCATGACCCAAATCCCCCAAATCTTTGACAGCGAATACCGCTTCTGCCTGCTTCTTTGGGATCTGGAGCCTATCAACTCCACCAAGCTGGTGCAGGTGTGCAAGGAAAAGCTGGGCTGGTCAAAGGCCACCACTTACACCGTGATCCGCCGCCTATCCGAGCGGGGCGTGGTGAAAAACGAGAATTCCATCGTCACCGCCCTGGTCTCCAAGGAGGACGTACAGGCCTCCCGGGTCGGCGAACTGGTGGAGGAGACCTTCCAGGGCTCCATTCCCGCTTTCATCGCCGCCTTTTCCCGGGGGAAAAAGCTGACCCGGGCGGAGGTCGACCAGCTTCAGTCCCTGATCGACAGCTATAAAGAGGAATAACATCCCCCAAAAATGACACAAAACGGAGCCTGTTTTCAGGCTCCGTTTGCTCTATCTTTTAGCCACCCTGGGCTCTCCGGGCTTCCACTTCATCCGCCACGGTCATGGCTCGCAATACGCTATACTCGTCATACCGGGTATCGGCGGCATCGTTGAGGAACACAATCCGAATCTCCGGATCCTCGATTTCCACCTTGGACATAACCTCGCCCAGCCGGGACGCTGCCACCCCCTGCAAATACATCCGGCTTCTGCCCTCCGGCAGTGGGAAGGTGTAGTCGTCAACGCAGAAGGACAGGGCAAAGTTCTCACCTTCCGAGGTGCAGGCAGTCATCAGCTTTGTAGCCGCGGATTGCAGGGCCTCGTTCTTGTCCCCGTTGAAGATGATCTTGTCCGTATCCGGGAAGCAGAAATCCGTGAGCATGACCTCGCTAAAGCCCAGGCTCTTCAGCTCCTGCACCACAGAGGTGATCCAGCTGATGGTCGTCGCATTGGTGGGATCCAGCCAGTACATACCGCCCTGGTCCATCCACAGTCCCTTTCTGTCAAAATTATACAGGCCACTGGGCACATGGGTAAGACCAAAGCTCCGATCCCGGAAGGCACTGACCTGGGCGATGGCGTAGCAGCCCTTGCTCTGGATCAGATTCACCAGCTCCGACATGGCGGTCATGTCTGTGCTCTGGGATATCACCGCGTCTCCCAGCTTGGAATCATAGAAGAAGGCACCGAAGGGGCCTTTCATTTCGATCATTACCGGAGTGCCGGAATCCAGACGCTGGATCTGGAGCTTGAACTTCTCCACGTTGGCCTGAATTTTCAGCATGTCGTTGGTAATGTAGTAGCCGTTGAGCATGGTCAGCTCCTGCTCTGTGTCAATGGCATTGGCGCCCTCATTAAAGTAAATGGGTACCTCAAGGCTTGCCACCGGGGCCTTGGGAATTTCCCCGATGACCTCATTGGAGGAGCGGTTAAAGTCCAGGGTTGCCCCCTCGTCGTTAAAAACCACATACCTTTGCAGCCAGACCACCCAGCAAAGCCAGGTGACACAGAAGACCAGAATCACGATCATGGCAATGGTGCCCGCAAGCTTCAGCTTTCGGCGGGTGCGATATGGAATACTCATTGGGCACTTCCCTCCCCTGACGTAGCCAAACGGGCTGTCACACAGCGCCAGTCCTCTTTTTCTTTTACTCTGGTGACGGTAAGGCCTGCCTTTTCCAGGGCCTTGCAAACCTCCTCCAACCGAACGTCCAGGATGCCGGAACAAATCAACGTACTCTTCTCTCCCAGAAACTCCGGAAGTACAGGGGCAAGTCCGATGATCACATCGGCGACAATGTTCACCAGCACCAGGTCATAGGTCTGCTTCAGCTGCGCCATCAGCTTCCGATCCTCCACCACATTGCCGGTCAGAGCGGTGAAGGCAGGGGCAGAAAAGCCGTTGTAGGCAGCGTTTTCCCTGGCAATGTCCTCAGCCTTGGGGTCAATATCCATGCCAATGGCACGCTGGGCTCCCAAGCGCAGGGCGGCAATGGACAAAATCCCACTTCCGCTGCCAAGATCCAGGCACTGAAAGCCGGGCTTTACCGTGTCCTCCATCACCTCCATGACCATCTGGGTGGAGGGATGGGCCCCGGTGCCGAAGGTCAGGCCCGGATCCAGAATGATCTTTTCCCGGTCTGTTTCCAGATCCGCGTTCCAGTAGGGCAGCACGATCAGGCCCTTGCCCACCTCCTGAGGCGGGTAGTTATCCTTCCAGCTCTCCTCCCAGTTGGTTTCCGGCAGAGGGGCGGCATCCATGGGAAGGCCCAGCTCTTCCGCAATGTCCCGAATTCGGGTCAGCTGAGCTTCGTCCCCTTCTTCTATGTACAGCTTAATCCGGGAAAGGCCCTGAAGCTTTTCCTGCAAGTTTTCGTCAATATAGTCCCAGTAGGCCCTGTTGTCCTCCAGAAAGGTTTCAAATTCGGTCTGATCCTCGATCACCAGATCCGAAAATCCCTTCGCTGTCAGAATCCTGGCAGTCTCTTCACAGTCCCCCGGAACGGTGTGTATGGTGATTTCCAGCCAAGCCATGGTTGTATCTCTCCTAAATGATATAATCGCAGTGTACATTGTACCGCAAATCATGAAAAATAACAACCGGTAAAGCGTTAAATTTTTATGTCCTACTATCTATTTTGTGAAAAGTAGTATATAATGTGTAAAGATTCCCATGTTAAGTCCGGGGCTTTTCCCCGAATCCAAGTCAAAATGATAAAACAGGAAAGAACCCCTTTCCCAAGGAGCCGTCATGATCGAAACAAGAACCCTTTTCCCCGGTGTCACCCTGAGAACCTTCCGGGATTCCCGCTTTAAGCAGGGCGCCCTCAGCATCCAGTTTGTCCGGCTGATGTCCGCCCGGGAGGCAGCCATGAATGCCCTGCTCCCCAGTGTACTCCTCCGGGGCACCCGACGCCATCCTACCCTGCGCTCCATTACAGAGCATCTGGACATGCTCTATGGTGCTTCTGTCAATCCCCTTGTCCGCCGCATCGGCGATTACCAGACCACCGGACTGTTTCTCAGCTTTATGGACGACCGCTTCGCCCTTCCCGGAGATCGGGTGATGGGGCCTATGCTGTCCTTTTTGCAGGAGATCCTGTTGGAGCCTTTGACCGAAAACGGCTGCTTCCTCCCTGCTCTGGTGGAAAGTGAAAAGAAGAACCTGATCTCCACCATAGAGTCCGACCTGAACGACAAGCGTGTCTATGCCATGGGCCAGCTGTTAAAGCTCATGTGCAAAGAGGATACCTTCGGCATCCCCCGTCTGGGCGAACCGGAACAGGTGGAGGCCATCACGCCGGGGGGACTCCTGTGCCACTATGAGCAGGTTCTGCGCACCAGTCCCGTGGAGATTTTCTATGTAGGCAGCGCGGATGCTGACCGGGTGGCCGAGCTATTGATGCCCCTGTTTGCCGGGCTGCACAGAGAGCCCTTTTCCCTTCCGCCTCAGTCCCCTCTCCATCCCTGTGAAGGGCAGGACAAGGTGGAAACCATGGATGTATCCCAGGGAAAGCTGTGCATGGGCTTTGTGACTCCCATTACCAACCGTTCCCCGGAATTTCCTGCCATGCAGGTGATGAATACCCTATTCGGTTCCGGCATGACCAGTAAGCTCTTTATGAACATCCGGGAGAAAATGTCCCTGTGCTACTCCATCAGCTCCGGCTACTACAGCAGCAAGGGGGTTATGATGGTATCCGCCGGCATTGACTTCCAGCAGGAGGAACGCACCAGAAGTGAGATCTTGCACCAGCTGGACGCTTGCCGTCAGGGAGACATTACAGGCGAAGAGCTGAACGCCGCCAAGGAAGCCCTGCTCTCCTCCCTTCGTGCCACCCACGACGCTCCCGGCACCATTGAGGGCTACTATGCCACTGCCGCCCTCAGCGGTCTGGACATGACCCCGCAGGCGTATATGGACGCCGTCCGAAGGGTTACCCGGGAGGATGTGGTGGCCGCCGCCAATTCTCTGACCCTGCACACCACCTATTTTCTGAGAGGAGAGAGCCAATGAAAAGCGTATACTATCAGGAGCTGGACGAGACGCTTTTTTCTGACCTGCTCCCGTGCGGACTGCGTGTTCTGGTGGTGCCCCGAAAGGGCTTTACCAAAAAGCTGGCCTACTTTGTCACGGACTACGGCTCCATTCACACGGACTTCATCCTGGAAGGTAAGACCTATCACGCCCCTGCTGGTGTTGCCCATTACCTGGAGCATAAAATGTTTGACCTTCCCGGAGAGCGGGATGTCTCTGCGGAGTTTGCCGCCATGGGGGCCATGACCAACGCCTTCACCAGCTACGACATGACCGCCTACTATTTTTCCTGCACCGAGCATTTTGAAGACTGCCTCCGGCTGCTGCTGGAATTTGTGTCCACTCCCTATTTCACTGAGGAGAGCGTAGAAAAGGAGCGAGGCATCATCGATCAGGAAATCGGCATGAACGCGGATGCCCCGGACAGTGTGGTCTTTGAAAATCTGATGACCGCCATGTATGACACCCATCCCGTCCGGGTGCCCATTCTGGGCACCTCCCAGTCCATCCGTGAGATCACCCCTCAGGTGCTCTACGACTGCCATCGGGCCTTTTACACTCCCGGCAATATGGCTCTTTGTGTCATTGGGGACGTTGACCCGGATTCCGTGGCCGCCATTGCCCGGGAAGTCCTGGGAGATGAAAAAAAGCCTGTGGGAGAAAAGCTGCGTTCCTGGCCGGAAAAGCTCATATGTGCCCGTCCGGAAACCGCCGCTACCATGGAGGTGGCCATGCCCACCTTCCAGCTGGGCTTCAAATGTGCGCCCATCGGCCTTGGAGACGGCGCCGTCCGCACGGAAATGGTGGCGGATCTGGCGGCGGAGGCCCTGTTCGGCGAATCCTCGGAGCTGTATCTGAGGCTGTACGAGGAGGGGCTCATCGATTCCTCCTTTGGCGGCGGCTTTGAGATCATCGACGGCTGTGCCATGCTCCTGTGTTCCGGCGACTCCGATGACCCGAAAGCCGTTATGGACGCCATTCTCGCCCAGGCCCGGGTTCTTTCGGAAACCGGGATACCTGAGGATGCCTTCCAGCGGATGAAGCGCAGTGCCCTGGGCCGCCGGATCCGTGCCCTGGACAGCTTCGACGCCACCTGCTTCCGGCTGTGTGCCTATTATTTTTCCGATTTCGACTTTTTCCGGTTCCCGGAGGTCTGTGCCGATATTCAGGCAAAGGATCTTCAGGATTTTCTTCGCCAGGTGGTAAGGCCGGAAGGGTGCGCCATCTCCATCATTGAACCTATCCGTAAGGAGGAAGCCCTATGATTCCCGCTAACTATTCTTCCATTTCCTTTCCCGCTCTGGGGATTGAACTCAATCCCCCAAGAACACTCTGCTTCGGCCCCTTCTGCATCCATTTCTATGGTCTTATCATCGCTGTTGGTCTGATTCTGGCCGTGCTCTATGCCAGCAAGCGCTGCAAGGAGTTCGGCATGAAGGAGGACGACCTGCTGGACGGCGTCCTGTGGATCACCCCCTTTGCCATTATCTGCGCCCGAATCTACTATGTGGTCTTCTCCTGGGCAGACTATGCCGAAAACCCCATTTCCGTCCTGTACATCTGGGAGGGCGGCCTTGCCATTTACGGGGCGGTGCTGGGAGCAATCCTGGGGGTCATCGTGTTCTGTAAGATCAAGAAGGTATCCCTTCCCATGCTGCTGGATCTGGTGCTGCTGGGCTTTCTCATCGGTCAGTTCATTGGCCGCTGGGGCAACTTCTTCAACCGGGAAGCCTTCGGCGCTCCTACCGACGCCTTTACCAGAATGGGGCTGTACAATACCGTCACCGGAAGCTGGGAATACTATCATCCCACCTTCCTGTATGAATCCCTGTGGAATCTTGCCGGGTTCTGCCTGCTCCACTTCGCCTCCAAGCACCGCAAATATGACGGTCAGATAGCCCTGGGCTACGCCACCTGGTACGGTCTGGGCCGTGCCATCATCGAGGGTCTGCGAATGGACAGCCTATATTGGGGAAGCGTCCGGGTCAGCCAGGCTCTGGCGGCGTTGAGCTGCATTGCGGCGGTCAGTCTGCTTCTCTGGCAGCATTTCCGCCCCCATGATCCCAAGGATCTGTTTGTCAACCGGGTAGCTGCCCAGACAGCAGTCGAGGAACAACCGCCTGCGGAAGAACCCAAGACGGAATAACATAAAACGCAGAAGCCGAAAAAGCTTCTGCGTTTTCCTTTATTACTCCGCGCTGAACAGGATTCTGTCATTGCTGATGCTCTGTTCATGGAAGAGCTTCAACAACCGTTCTGTTGTCATGTTCGCCCGCTCTTCCCCCTGAAGCTCCAGCACGATTCTGCCGTTGTTCATCATGATGGTGCGGTTGCCCAGGCTCAGGGCCGAGGGAATGTTGTGGGTGATCATCAGACAGGTGATGTGGTTCTCCGCCACGATTTTCTTCGTCAGGTTCAGCACCTTTTCCGCCGTGGCAGGATCCAGGGCGGCGGTGTGTTCGTCCAGCAGCAATAGCTTCGGTGTCACCAGGGTCGCCATCAGCAAGGTCAGGGCCTGCCGCTGTCCACCGGAAAGCAGCCCCACCGGATGATCCATCCGATCCTCCAGCCCCAGCTCCAGCATGGCCAGTCTTTCCCGGAACTCACGCCGATCCGCGGCGGTGACCATGGAAAAGGGAGAGCGCTTCTCCGATGCCCGGAGATAGGCCAGAGCCAGGTTTTCCTCAATGGTCATGCTGGGTGCCGTCCCCTTCAGGGGATCCTGAAAGAGTCTGCCAATGTATTTGCTCCGCTTGTAGTCCGGCAGGTTGGTAATGGCACTTCCGTCCAGGACAATGGATCCGGTGTCCACCACAAAGGAACCGGCAATGGCACCAAACAGGGTGGATTTTCCCGCGCCGTT
>CAYMWT010000105.1:0-7768 GCA_964394055.1 uncultured Oscillospiraceae bacterium | reverse complement strand
GCAGGACTATGTCTGTGACCAGATTTACGACGTAGACTTCACCGGGGAAAACGGGATCGCCACGGGGGAAAAGGGCCTCCTGCTGGAATATGTCCGGCAGGTGAACGGTCTGCCCCTGACCAAGACCACCTATGACGGCGGTGCCAGCGAGGATGGGGCGGCCGACATCGGCTCCTGGGAGTATGAAAAGCTTCAGGTGTATGTGCTGGGCGACCGGGTGGTCTGCTTCTCTTGGGAAAATCCCTATGAGATCAGCGACGTGCAGAGCGCCGGGGAATTGATGGACTTCCGGGTAATTCAGGAAATCTTTGAGAAAATGATCTTCGTGAAGAACCATTACTGGCTGGAAGCCAACAAGGTAAACGGCTTCGATGTGATCCATGATGTGAATATCGATAAGGTACAGCTGACCCTGATGCGGGTTCGCCCCAAGGATAGCGTGACAGAGGGCACCATCATCCCGGTCTGGGACTTCTGGGGAAGCGAGATCGGCAGAGCCGGGGACAAGGAGCATGAGAGCCTGGTTTGGAGCGAGGAGCGATATGGCGTTCAGCTGACCCTCAACGCCCTGGACGGCACCGTGATCGACCGGGAAATCGGATATTAAAGAAAAAAGCCCCGATTCTCATTCTCGTGAGAATCGGGGCATTCTTATGCGTTTATACCGTCAGATTCTGGATCCATTTCCCTTGCTTGAGCATGTACACGCCGATGGCGCATTTGATCAGCTCCAGGCTCTGGCAGAGGATGTATAGTGGCAGAATGGAAATGACCGTGAACCGGCTGAGACAGAAGGCGATGGGCACGCACACCACCCACACGAAGCAGCTGTCAAACAGGAAGGTGACAAAGGTCTGCCCGCCGGAACGGAGGGTAAAATAGGTGGCGTTGGTGTAGGCGTTGAAGGGCATGACGCAGGCGGAAATGCAGATCAGCTGGGCGGCCAGGTGCCGCACCTCGTCTGTGGTGTTGTAGATCCGGGGGAACAGGCCGGAGGCGGCGGCAACCAGAGCGCCGAAAACCAGGCCGGAGGAGACAGACAGGGCAATGAGCTTCCGGTTGGTGTCCCGCACCTGGGGCTCCTTTGCCCCGGAGCCCAGCATCTGGCCCATGATGATGCCCACGGCGTTGCCCATGGACAGGAAAACCACGCTGCCCAGGTTCACCAGGGTGCTGGAAATGTTCATGGCGGGCACCACATCCAGCCCGCAGGTGGAGTAGCACTGGTTCATAATGGCCATGCCGCTGGACCAGAGAAACTCGTTGAAAAGCAGGGGCATTCCCTTGATGAAAATGGACTTTAAAAGCGTTACCGGGATCCGGAAGGAGCGGTAGACCCCGGTGATGTAGGCGTTGCGCTGACGATGGACATGGGTCCATCCGGCCACCACAGCCAGCTCCACAAACCGGGAGATCACCGTGGCCAGAGCCGCGCCCTCCACACCCATGGCGGGAGCACCGAAGTGGCCGAAGATCAGCACATAGTTTAAGCACAGATTCACCAGCACCGCGATGATGCCGCCCACCATGGGAACCACCGTCTCTCCGGTTTCCCGAAGGGTGCTGGAATAGGTGTTGGTCAGGGCAAAGGGGAGAAAGCCGAAGAGCATCACATGGAGATACTTTAGGCCATAGTCCATGGCCCCGGCAGCGGTGGCGGCGTCCCCCTCTCCGGTGAGGTACAATCCGATGAGCCGGGAGCCGGCCCCCAGAAACAGGGCGACGCCCACAGCGGTGATGACGATGCAGGTGTACAGCTTGAACCGGAAGGTGTAGCGGATGCCCTGGTCGTCCCTGGAGCCGTAGAACTGGGCGGTGAAAATGCCAGCGCCGGAGCTGGCCCCGAAGATGCACAGGTTGAAGACGAACAGCAGCAGGTTCACAATGGACACGCCGCTCATGGGAACGGTGCCCACCTGGCCCACCATAATGTTGTCCAGAAGGTTTACAAAGTTGGTGATGCCGCTTTGGATGATGATGGGGACGGCCACCCCAAGACAGCGGCGGTAAAACGCCCTATCCCCGATGTAGCGCTGAAGCATGAAAGACCTCTTTTTATTTGAAATGTTGTGAAATGCCGAAAACCCTCTCAGTCACGGCTACCGCCGTGCCAGCTCCCTCAAAGGGAAACACTGAATAAATCGTCTGCGGCTGAGCAGTGGATATTTTGACCCATGTGTGCAGTTCTAAAAACGGGAAATACATACAGTATTCCTCCGTTTTTAGAACTTTCACCTGTGCCAAAATCTCTCACTGTCAGCTCTTGCCGATTTAATCAGTGCTTCCCAAAGGGGGAGCCAAGGGCGTGGTTCGAAGATTTAAGAATGATAAAAGCCAGGGGCAACCCACTTGGCTCGCCCTTCGGGAGAGCTGGCAAAAATCTTTGATTTTTGACTGAGAGGGCAGAAAAGCGGGGTGGAAGCCTTTCCCACCCCGCATGGCTGCCATCAGATTTCCCGACCGGCAATGAAGACACGCTTGGAGGCATATTCCCCATCGGTGATGATGAAGTCGGCCATCTTCCCTTCCGCAATGGAGCCGATTTCCAGGTCGGCGCCGATGGCCTTGGCAGGGTTGAAGGTGGCGGCCCGAATGACCTCCGCCTCAGGCACACCCCAGGAGAGGGTGTTGCGCAGACAGGTCCACAGGTTGGTGGCGGAGCAGGCGATGGTGCCGTCGGCCAGACGGGCCACGCCCTCCCGGAGCCAGGCGTCCTGACCGCCCAGCTGGAACTGGGTGCCCTCGGGCATACCGGCGCATCGGCCGGAGTCGGAAACCAGGATCATCCGGTTTTTGAACATGGTAAAGGCCAGCCGGACGGAGGCGGGATGAATGTGATAGCCGTCACAGATGATCTCGGCCTGTACCTTGGGATTCTCCACAGCGGCAGGAATGACGCCGGGGTTGCGGTGGTGGATGCCGGGCATGGCGTTGTACAGGTGGGTCAGGTGGGTGACGCCCGCGTCAATGGCGGCCTTGGCGTGGTCGTAGTCGGAATCGGTGTGGGCGATGGACACGGTGCAAAGCTTGCTGGCCTTCTTCACAAACTCGGCAGCGCCGGGCAGCTCGGGAGCGATGTCCACGATCCGCACCAGACCGCCGCAGCCCTCGTACAGCTTCTGAAAGCCCTCAAAATCCGGCTCCTTCAGGTAGTCGGGATTCTGAGCGCCCCGCTTTTTGTAGGAGAAGTAGGGGCCTTCCATCTGGATGCCCATGATCCGGGCGCAGCCCAGGGGGCACTCGTCGGCCAGACGGAGAGCGGTCAGAAAGGCGGCTTCCAGCACGTCATAGGGCAGGGTCATGGAGGCGGGGGCAAAGGAGGTGACGCCGCAGCTGGCATAGTAGGCGGCCATCTTCTTCAGGCCCTCGTAGTCGCCGTCGGAGAAGTCGGCGCCGGAGTTGCCGTGGCTGTGAACATCCACCAGACCGGGGATGACGGTAGCGCCGCCCAGGTCGATGGCGTCCTCGGGCACTTCTCTGGGAAGAACCTGCGCAAACCGGCCAGAGCGAACCTCAAAGGCGCCGGTATGGAATTGGAAGTCGGAGGTGAAGATCCGTGCGTTTTTGTAGAACATAATCCAGGTCTCCTTCACATTGGTATTTATCATTATGGTATCACGGAGCGGGGAAAAAAGCAATCCAAAACCGGCAAAAATCTTTGGAGCCAGGTGTGAAAACAGCGCACCATTTTGCCGTTTTCGTTTCCCTTTCTTTTCCGTGGACCATTGCCAAGGCGGCGTCTTCGTGGTAAAATGAAGACAGAAAGGGAGTGCCGCGAATGATCGTAAAAAAAGACTTTATCTATACCCCCAAGGGAAAGAACCGTCCCCTGCACATCTACCTGCCCGAGGGCTATGGCCTCTCCCGGGAGCGGTATCCGGTCATGTATTTCTTTGACGGACATAACCTCTATTATGACGAAGACGCCACCTACGGCAAGTCCTGGGGACTGAAGGACTTCCTGGACGGCTGGGAAAAGAAGCTGATCGTGGTAGGCATAGAGTGCGGCCACGACGGCCAGGAGCGGCTCAGCGAGTATCTGCCATACCCGGCGGAGGACGGAGGCTGGTTCGCGGGCTTCGAGCCTATGGGAGAGAAGACCATGGACTGGATCGTGGAGGAGGTAAAGCCCTTCATCGACAGCCACTACCGCACCATTCCCTTCCGGGAATGTACCGGCATTGCCGGTTCCAGCATGGGCGGGATCATGGCCCTGTACGCTGTGGTACATTTTAACCGGTGGTTTTCCAAGGCCGGGTGCTTTTCCTCAGCCATGGGCTTCTGCATGAACGCCCTGATGGCGGACATAGCGGGATCCAATATCAGTCCGGATACCCGGGTATATCTCTCCTGGGGCACCCGGGAGGCCTACGGCCTGGAAAACCAGGAGGTAGAGGATCGAACCAGCCACACCTATCGGTGCAACCAGGCAGTGGCAGACCATCTGGCAGACCTGGGAGTGGCCACCTGCCTGCGCTGCCAGGTAGGCGGCGGTCACCGGGAGGCGGACTGGGAAAAACTGGTACCGGAATGTATGAATTTTCTGTGGATGGGATAAAGGAGAAGAGTATGGACTATTATCGTATTGGCTACGCAATGAATCCGGCGCTGAGCACCATGAATGCGCAGGCTGTCCGGCAGCTGACCCATTTAAACCTGGCCTTTGGCAGGATCGAAAAGGGACTGCTGACATTGGAAATGCTTCCGGATCTTGACAGAATACAGGTGTTTCGCCAGTGGAACCCGGAGTTGAAAATCGTCCTCAGCGTAGGCGGCTGGGAGGCCGACGGCTTTTCCCAGATGGCCATGACGGAGGCGGGACGCCGGGCCTTTGCCCGTTCCTGTCAGGAGGCTGTGACAGCCTATGGCCTGGATGGCATTGACATCGACTGGGAGTATCCGTGCAGCAGCGCGGCGGGAATCGCCTCCGACCCGAGAGATAAGGAGAACTTCACCCTGCTGCTGGCAGCCCTTCGGGAGGAATTGGGACAGGAGAAGATCCTCTCCGTTGCCATGGGCGCGGCGGAAAGCTGCGTCCGGGATACGGAAATGGACAAGGCGCAGGCTTACCTTACCTATGTTCAGCTGATGACCTACGACATGGCCGGGGAATTCCCCGGGAGAACCGGCCACCATGCGGGGCTGGCCCTGTCCCGGCAGGTGGTGAAGCGGTACCATGAGGCGGGAATACCCTACGAAAAGCTGGTGCTGGGCGCGGCCTTTTACGGCCGGCACTTTACCGTCTATGGGACGGAAAACCACGGCCTGAACCAGAGAGCAGGGGAGGGACTGCCTGGCCCTGCCTTCGGGGAGCTTACCGAAGATTACCGGAAGCAAAACGGCTATGAACGCTTCTGGGACGAGGAAGGGGAGGGTTCTTACCTCTTCAACGGAACCACCTTTATAAGCTATGAATCCCCGGAATCCATCCGCCGGAAGTGCGCCTATGTGAAGGAAATGGGCATGAAGGGAATCATGTACTGGGAGCAGAGCCACGACCCGGATGGGGTTCTGCTGGGTGTGATCGCAAAGGAGCTTGGGGAAACTCTGAATAAATCGTCTGCGGCTGAGCAGCGGATCTTTTGCCCCAGACGTTCCGTTTGAAAAGTGGGAAATACATCCAGTATTCCGCCACTTTTGGGTCTTCGTCTGAACCAAAATCTCTCGCTGTCAGCTCTTGACGATTTAATCAGAGTTTCCCTTGGATAAGAGAAAATCAGCAGGAATGAAAATTTCCTGCTGATTTTTATGCGCAAAGGAAATCTGTCGGCCACCCAGTGCGGGGGTCGTCCCGGAATGGCTCACGGGGCTTCTTCCTCCTGGGCCTCCTGATAGGGAGCGAAGACCTTCCGAAGAAGCAGGGCGTTAAAATAGGCGGAAGCGGAGAAGTACAGCATCAGCCACAGAAAGCCCACCTGGAAGAACAGCATGGTCTGGGTATAGAGCAGGGCCAGGGGCAGCAGATTCAGCACCACCATCACCAGGGTGCGGGGGAGATAGGCGATGCTGAGAAGCAGGGCATTTTTCAGGGTGACCTTCACGGTGTTGTTGAACTGGCTGAGCAGAGGAAAGGCATAGCTGTAGACGAAGGCAAAAACCAGGAGCAGGGGAATGTACAAAAGGGAAAGGTAGCGCATCATCCCGCCGTAGGCCGAGGCCAGGAAATAGCAGAGCAGCAGCACAACCGCAGGGAGAAACAGGCACAGAAACATCACCGTACCCTGCTTGAAATTCTCCCGGAAGGCCTGGAAGTACGGGCGGATGATCCCGGCCTCCCGTTCCGTACCGATGCGGCAGGTCACGCTGTAAAGGGCGGTGCTGGCCGCGCCGATGGTGAAAACCGGCAGGCTGGTTACCAGAAACAGAATGTTGAGCATCATCAGGTCGGCCAGACGGCTCATGGCCTGCATGAACTTGGAATCCAAAGAAAAGAAAGACACAAAATTCCTCCTTCGAGAAAAAAGGATTCCGCGTTTTCCCGTTTTCCAAAATACGGAATCCCGTTTATGATGATTAAGGTCAAACCCCAAGCAGAGTTTTTGCGAACAGGAAGTACACCAGCAGGCTCAGGGCGTCCACAATGGTGGTGATGAAGGGACTGGCCATCACCGCCGGGTCAAAGCCCAGGTGCTTGGCAAGCAGCGGCAGGGAGCAGCCCACGAACTTGGCGATGACCACGGTCACGGCCAGGGTCAGGCAGACCACGCCGTTGACCCAAAGGTTGATGCTGGGGTTGCCCATGAGCAGGTAGTCGATCAGGTAGATCTTCGCGAAGCAGACCGCGGCCAGGGTGACGCCGCAGAGCACCGCAGTGCGGATCTCCTTCCAGATCACCCCGAACAGATCGGAGAAGTGAAGCTCATCCAGGCTCAGGGCGCGGATAATGGTGACAGAGGACTGGGAGCCGCAGTTACCGCCGGTGTCCATAAGCATGGGGATGAAGGCGGTGAGAACAGGCATCAGGCTCAGGGCATCCTCAAAGGAGGTGATGATCATGCCCGTAAAGGTGGCGGATACCATGAGGAGCATCAGCCAGGGAATCCGGTGCTTATACAGATCGAAGGGGGTGCTCTTGAGGTAGGTCTTTTCCGAAGGGGTCATAGCGGCCATGATTTCCATGTCCTCCGTGGCCTCTTCTTCCATGACGTCCATGGCGTCGTCGAAGGTGACGATACCAACCATCCGCTTTTCTCCGTCCACCACAGGCAGGGCCAGGAAGTTGTACTTGCTGAACATTCTGGCCACTTCCTCCTGGTCGGTCTGGGTGGTGACGTAGATCAGGTTGGTGATCATCAGTTCCTCAATGGGGGTCTCGTCGTCCTCGGCAAGGAGCAGATCCTTTACGGTGACAAGACCTTCCAGGGTGCGATCCTTGGAGATGACATAGCAGGTATAGATGGTCTCCTTGTCGATGCCCTGACGACGGATCCGCAAGATGGCCTCGCCCACGGTCATATGGGGCCGCAGGGCTACATACTCCGTGGTCATAATGGAGCCTGCGGAATTATCGGGATAGCGGAGAATCTGGTTGATGGAGGAGCGCATCTCCGGGTCGGCGTGCTTTAAGATTCGCTTGACCACGTTGGCGGGCATTTCCTCAACAAGGTCCGCCGCGTCGTCTACATATAATTCGTCCAGCACTTCTTTTAGTTCGTTGTCGGAAAAGCCTCGAATCAGAAGCTCTTGGGCGTCGGGCTCCATCTCCACAAAGGTCTCCGCTGCCTGCTCCTTGGGAAGGAGCCGGAACATGAGGGGAATCTGGCTTTCC
>CAYMWT010000104.1:0-7812 GCA_964394055.1 uncultured Oscillospiraceae bacterium | reverse complement strand
CAGCTCCTTCAGGTCGTCGGCGTTCAGCTCCACATCCTGCTTCACGCCCTTGCGCTCCTTCATCTGGTCGATGAGGGCCTCGAAGTACTTCTTGCCCACTTCCATGACCACGTCAGAGTACATCTGGATAAACCGGCGGTAGCAGTCCCAGGCCCAGCGGGGATTGCCGGACTTGGCTGCCATGACGGCCACCACGTCCTCGTTCAGGCCCAGGTTCAAAATGGTATCCATCATACCGGGCATGGAGGCCCGGGCACCGGAACGAACGGAAACCAGCAGGGGATTTTCCTTGTCGCCGAACTTCTTGCCGGTGATCTCCTCCAGCTTGTCCACATAGGACATGATCTCCGCCTTGATCTCGTCGTTGATCTGACGGCCATCCTCGTAATACTTGGTGCAGGCTTCCGTAGAAATAGTAAAGCCCTGAGGGACAGGCAGTCCGATATTGGTCATTTCGGCCAAATTCGCCCCCTTGCCACCCAGAAGCTCCCGCATTTTACCGTTACCCTCGGTAAAGAGATAGACATACTTGTGAGACATTCTCACGACCCCTTTCATCTTTCAGCGAACCCTTTTCGCTTTTTTTGTTGTCATTTTCGACTTTTTAAAATCGGCACAAATAGTATAGCATGGTATTAGCAAAAAAGCAAATGATTTATTTAAAAAAAGGGTTATTTTTATAAATTATCCACAATTGTGGCTGCGGCGCCCGGCTATGGGCTTCTTATGTATTTAAATTTCGGAGGAGCCGCAGATCCTATGCTTCAGTCTTCTATCATCTTAATATAATCTTAATATAGTGATAATATTAGTTACTGATATTTTTCTTTACAAATAAAAATAATTATTATATAATAATAAAAAATTAAGGGGAGCTCAAATCAAACCGGCAGGCGCTGGAGACGGGGACTTTGACCCGGGCAAAGGCTTCAAATTCCCGCAGTTTTTTAGAGTTTCCCAAAGGAAAGGGGAGGATACCGATGCGCAATGGAGAATAATCGCCAAAATCCGAGGCAGTCTGCCCCACGGAGTGTGGGCAGGTTACATGCTTACCAGGGCCTATCTGATACGGCCTAAACCAGATTGGAATTATTGGCTCCTGCCGCGCAATACAAGGCATTTTAAAGTAGCCCGAGTCATATTTCATGACGGAGACGAAAAATGAAAAAATTTTTTAAAATGAGGGGCATGTAGAATTATGAAAAGACAAACTAACGTTTTTATCGCTTTCTTTACCGTAGCTATTCTTATCACGATGCTTATCGTGCCTGCTTCCGCAGCGGAAACAAGGGTCGCGACGTATTGTTCGATCCACAATGTTCCGTTGGAGGTTATTCCCTATACCGTACAGCATGATGTGTGGAAAGTGTGTGAAAACACACTCGAAACAGGATATGTACATGCACATTATCTACTCTATAATTATAAGGATTATGTCTGCCCTACATGCGGACGAAAAGACACTGAACTCGTATCAGTTCGTGAAATATGTTCATTAGGTAACGCGGCTCGTAAGCCAAGCGCAGAAACAAGCATACCCAGCTCGGGCATTTACGAAGCACGCTCCTGGAGGTAATTATGAAAAAGACTCCCCTGCGCTTTCTCATCGCTGTTCTTGCCCTGGCGATAGCCGCTTCCTTCCCTGGGTGCGCTGGCCGCAAAACCGGCGTCCCCATTCCTTCTGATCAATCGGCCTCCCTCTGGGTCGTAACAGAGGAAACCATTTCGAACGGCATGAATCAGCAGGCGCAGACCTTGATCGATCAGTTCACAAGCACATATCCCAACGTCTCGATCCAGTTGGAAATCCTGCCAACCGAGGATGGGGAACGATCTGCCCGTCTCAGCGAGCTGTATTCTCTCATTGACGCAGGAAACGGCCCGGATATCTACCTGCTTCCTACCTATGATGTCCTGACCCTTGAGCATCCGGAAAAGTATACCTATAAAAGGATAGCTCCCCTTATCCCGGATGTTAACATTGCCATGCGCAAGGGCATCTTTTTAGATATCAGTCAATGGTATAAAAAAGACCGCGATCTCAATAAGAATAATCTAAATCAAACCGTAATGGATGCCGGCATTGTGGGTACTGCGCGGTATGCGCTGCCTTTGCGGTACAATGTTCCTGTCATGTATGTATGGGGAGATTACTTTCAGGAAAATGGCGTAAACGAAGAAATTGTCCGCTCCGGCATCGGCGCATGGATGGAATACGTCACACAGAAGGGCGATCCCGTTCTGGCCTGCAGCGGGGAATATATCTCCACATGGGCATTTACGGATCTGATCGACTATGACAGCAATGAAGTCATCCTGACCCGGGAAACGGCAAGGCGATATCTTGCGCTTTCGCAGTCCGTGCAGGCTCTCATTGGCGGAGAAGTCCGGCACCGCAGCGCAACCGATATTATGCCGTATATTTTTGGACATTGGACGCCGTTCCCCGCTCAGGCAGGGATTCTGCGTTCCGCCATGGGCTATGCCGCAGTCGCGAAAGCGGAATCGGAGGCGCTGGCCATGTACCCGCTTCCTACCATGGAGGGTGACTATATTGCCACGGTAGAATATTACGGGGCAATTGGCAGGGACTGCACCGATCCGGAACTGGCCTATGAATTTATCCGACTGTTTTTACAGGAAGAATCCCAATGGGAGCAGAACCGGGAAAAGTCTGAGGACAGTCCCTACTGGGGGCTGGCGGAAAGAGGCTGGCCGGTTCGGACAAAAGGCTCTGTCGCGCCGCTTTGGGAAAATTACCGGAAAACAGCCCTGGGGAATTTCTCAGGAGACGCTCAAACCCCGGAACGGCAGGAGAAAATACTTTCCCTTGAACTGACCGATTCCGACATTCCTATTTTAGAGACAAAAATCGATTTTGCCCGCTTCCCGGCATACACTTCGACCAAAATCGCTGCCATCACATCTAAGTTGACCGATTGGGAAAATGGCAGCGCGCCAACAGATGCCGACCTGGACATGCTGGCCGATGAGTTGATAAGCGTTCTGCAATCCAGCCTTGGCTGAATATGTTCCAGCAATGATTTGCGGCCGGATCCGTATTGGATCCGGCCGTTTGCTTTTTGGGGATTCCGGGCTCTCCTGTTTCGCGTCCACCGATTTGAACGGCATATGCGAAGAAATTATTCCACCGGGGTGCAGCTGAAGGAAAGCACCTCGCCGGTCTTGTTGTCCACCTGAATCTCAGCAGCTGCCGCCCGGGTCAAATATTCCTTCTTGGCAGCGGGAGACTTGGAAAGGCCCCGGGCCGTGTCCAGGGTGTCTCCGGAGGCCTCCAGAGCGGCCTCGTCCACGGTGTACAGGGCCACATTGTAGGTGGTGTAGCCCTTGGTGAACTTGCGGTAGGCGCTCTCCACGATGCCAACAGTCGTCTCCTCGTCCCAGTCGTCGGTCCGGTCGTGGATGATCTCGTCCATCTGGCAGTTGTAGCTGTAGCGCTCTTCCCCCGAGAAGCTGCCAGAGATGGAATTGTGGTCGTAGTGGTAGAACAGGTATCCAAACAGAACCCCAGCGCCTACGGCGAACAGGGCCACCAGGGCAACGATGTGCTTCTTGTCAAACTTCAGGCTGCTCTTATCCGCGGAGCCGTCGTAGGTCAGCCCCAGACGGTAGGTCACAGGAATCATCACCGCCAGGAACAGCGTCAGCAGGAAGGCCTCAATGGGGAACATGCACAGGTTCTTAATGGCGGCAGGCACGATCATGGCCACATAGGACTTGCCCAGCAGCACCTGATAGTACCAGCACATAACGGCACTGTTGAGGATGATGTTCACAAACAGATCCATGGAGAACCGTGCCAGCACCACACGGGAGGTGGTGATCCTTGCCCGGTAGAAGAACATGGCAAAGAGCATGGAGCCGGCCACCTCCACAAACATGCAGGGGAAGAAGTAAGCGCCCTGGGGGAACAGCAGACAGCCCAGGGTATCGGAGACGCAGGCAGCGAGGCCTGCCACCACAGGCCCGAAGATCATGGCGCCCAGAGCGTTAATAAAGGGGGCGGCGATGTTGATGTTCAGATTGGGAGCAATGGGGATGTACAGGCCCTTCAGGGCTACCCGCAGCGCGATCATCAGGGCGGCGATCACCAGCATCCTGGTGTCCTTCAGTTCCGCGGCGGCGTCACGCCAATATTGCTTACAGAAGGGCGTGGCATAGAGGGTTGCAGGTTTGTTTTTCATTTTGGGCATAAATATAGCCTCCTTTAAAATGTAGCGACGTCCGGCACATTCCGCTTTCCCCGCAGACATCTCAAGAACGCAAAAACCCCGGCGGCAAAGCCGCTGGGGAGACAGTCTTATAGATGACCCTTCGGGAAAGGCAGCAGATACAGCCGACCATTCGCCCGACCGAGTATCGCCCGTACATAAAGGAGGTTATCCTATATGGCCAGCGGGTGCGGTGATCCCATCGTGGAAAACGTTCCTTCGTCCTCCGGGCAACTCCCCGTCCCGGTGGCACTTAACGCGAGATCTCCTACTCTGTTCGTTCCTACTATACACGATTCTTCACCAAATGTAAAGACCAAATTTCCATTTTTCCCCGCTGCTTACAGGAAAATATCCGGCATCTCCTTTCTTGTGCCTGTCCCGGCGCAAAACCTGTCGCACATTTCCTGGGACGCCGGGCCAAATTCGCTGGTTTTCCCTGAAACCGGGGACTACAATAAAGAACATCTTGGGAATAAGGGAGGACGGGCAATGCAGTGCCAAAAGCTGAAAACCTACATGGAAACCGGACGGGTGGTATTTTTGCCGACGGAGAGTATCCAGCCAAATCCGGCCCAGCCACGGAAAATCTTCACCCCGGAGGCCTTGGACGAGCTGGCGGAAAGCATTCGGCGGCATGGAATTTTGCAGCCTCTGTCCGTCCGCCGCCGGGGGAACACCTATGAGCTGATTGCCGGGGAGCGGCGGCTTCGGGCCGCCCGGCAGGCGGGGGTCACGGACGTGCCCTGCCTGATCATGACCATGGACGACAAGGAATCGGGGGTGGCGGCCATGGTGGAAAATCTCCACCGGCAGGACCTGGACTTTGTGGAGGAGGCAGTGGGCATCTCCCGGCTCATCGAGGACTGGAATCTCAGTCAGGAGCAGGCGGCAAGGCTTCTGGGGAAAAGCCAGAGCGCCATCGCCAACAAGCTGCGGCTTCTCAAGCACTCGGAGGCGGTGCTCACAGCCCTGCGGACGGAGGGACTGACGGAGCGCCATGGCCGGGCCCTGCTGCGGCTGCGGACGGAGGAGGAAAAGCTTCTGGCCATTTCGGAGATTTCCCGGCAGGCCATGAGCGTAGCCCGGACAGAGCGCTACATTGAGACCCTGCTGGCGGCTAAGGAGGAGACTCCATCCCGGGCCAATGTGGGGGCATTTCTAAACAGTCTGACCCAGAACCTGCAAAGAATCCAGCTCAGCGGCATTCCGGCGGTGTCCGAGCGCCGGGAGACCGACCGCCAGATCGTGCTGACCATCACCATTCCCAAATAAGGCTGACCATCCTCGCAAACGAAAAAATGGGAGATTCCTCCTTGAACTTGGTATGATAGAGCTACCAAATTCAAGGAGGAATTACTGTGAAAGCTGCGCATTCACAGTAAACCATTTATCTAAGTGCCCACATCTCGCCCCTGCGGGGCAACCGATGTGGATGCACGGAAAATTTCCATGCAGGGCTTGGTTCCATTCATCGTGGCGCTGGCGTACAGCATGGAAATTTTTTGTGAAGATCACCATGGCGCAGCTTCCACAGAAAATTTTACGTGTGGTTTACATCCATACGCCCTTAAAGTCAGGAAGAAATGAAAAAACCTGAATGGATCCCCGCCGAAAGAAGGAAGCCCCTTTACCAAAAAGCTTTTTTCGGACAATCCGGGAAAAAGTATGGGAAAAGGCGGAAAACTTCCGATTTTTGGACATAAAAAAAGAGATCGCCTCATTTTTTGTGCTTTTAGACAAGAAATGGCGCGCTGAAACCTGCATTATTTCCATGGTAAGTTGTGGAATGAAGACGGATTGGGCTTGACGAAATGGTTCTTGTGGTGTAAAATGTTATCCGATATACTACATAATGCAGATTATGTGATTGTGTGGGAAAAAGCCGAACTTCGGAATCGGGACGGGGAAACGGGCTTTGGAAAACGCGGCGCGAAATTCCGCGACAAAAATACTGGGAAGAGGACTGAACACATGGAACGAAACAATAACGACGAAATGGAGATCGACCTGCTGGAGCTGCTGGGCGTCCTTTGGAAGAAGGCTTGGGCGATTATTTTAGCGGCATTTATGTTTGCCACCGCGGCCTTGGCTGGTACGGTGTTTTTTGTGACGCCGTTATATGAGGCGAAGGCCTTGATGTATGTCAACAGCAGCCTGTCGGTGGGAGGCAAGCTGAGCATCAGCATGTCCGAACTGAGCGCGGCACAAAGCCTGATCGACACCTATTCCGTCATTTTGAAAACCCGCACCACCTTGGATGATGTGATTGCGGAGACCGGCGTGACCTATACCTATGAGGAACTGCTGGAAATGATCGACGCCGAATCGGTGAACGGCACGGAAATTTTCGCCATCACCGTCACCAGCCCCAGCCCGCAGGAGGCGGAACGGCTGGCCAACACCATGGCCGAGATTCTGCCGGACAAGATTGCTTCTATTGTAGAAGGCAGCTCTGTCCGCATCGTGGACTACGCGGTGGTTCCCGCTAAGAAGGCCTCCCCAAGCCTGACGAAGAATACCCTCATCGGCGGTATGCTGGGCTTTGTGCTCATGTGCGGCATTGTGGTGGTGCAGTATCTGATGGACGATAAGATTCACGACTCCGACTATCTGGTGAAGACCTACGACATTCCTGTGCTTGCGGTAATCCCGGATCTGCTGACCAGCAAACATGAAAACGAGTACTATCGGCGCTCCGAGGAGCAGGCGAAGAAGGGAAGGTAAGGAAACATGGCGAACAATCAAGCAAAGCGCCCGGTACTGAGCCCGGAGCAGATGCGAAAGACCCTTGGAGAGAATCTGAACTTCGGCGCCGCCGAAGCCTACAAGCTTTTGAGAACCAATCTGGACTTTGCCCTTCCCGGCGGCGGTCAGCACCTGATTTTGGGCGTTACCAGTTCTGTTCCCGGCGAGGGAAAATCCACCACCACCATCAACATCGCCTACACCATCGCCCAGACGGGCAAGAAGGTGCTGTTGATTGAGGGCGATATGCGTCTGAGCGTTCTGGCAAAGCGTCTGCGGGTCCACAGTCGGCCGGGTCTGACGAATCTGCTGGTGGGCCAGTGTTCCGGCAACGAGGCCCTGCAAAAGAGCGGCCTGAACCCCAATCTGTGGGTGATGACCGCCGGTGACACGCCTCCAAACCCGGCGGAGCTGCTGGGCTCCAATCCCATGGAGGTCACATTGAAGGCCATGTCCGAAATCTTCGATGTGGTCATGGTGGACCTGCCGCCGGTATCGGCGGTGTCCGATGCTCTGATCATCTCCAAGCATCTGGACGGCATTATGGTGGTGGTCCGGCAGGATTACGCCACAAAACCCGCGCTGGACGACACCGTTCGCCAGCTGCGGTTCGCGGGAGCCAAGATTCTTGGCTTTGTCATGACTGACGCGGATACCCAGAAGAAGGGCTACAAGCGCTATGGCGGCTACGGCGACTATGGCAGCAAGAGCGCGTCCTCTGACAAGGATTGACAGGTAGGGAGCTATGATCGATTTTCACTCCCATATCCTCCCCGGAATGGACGACGGAAGCAAGAGCATTCCCCAGAGCGTATCCATGCTCCGGGAGTTG